>JAGAJD010000008.1 GCA_017626275.1 Lachnospira sp. | reverse complement strand
GCACAGTATGTCCGCAACAAGAAAAAAACAATATCTGGTGATTCTGCTTGTGTCTGCATTTCTTGTTATAATTATTTACGGCACAAAAAATAGTTTTGCGGCACTGAAAATGGAGTCATCAACTGTAAAGAATTCCTTTACAGCAATCTTTTTTACTCAAAATAAACCATTGGGTCTACCGGCGCATCAGCCTTTGTCAGTTTGAAATACAGGTTAGGGCCTTCCTCTGTGTAATATCTGGATGGCTCTGCCACTTTGCCGATTACGTCTCCTGCCACAACAGTCATACCCTTCTTGAGGTTTACATCATCCAAAAGGCCATATGTTGTAACATAGTCATTGCCTATGGAAATTGAAACGGTTGTGCCTGTCTCTTCACTTTGGGTAACTGAAGTTACAACGCCTGACGCTGCCGCTGCAACACCGGTGCCGACAGGCGCAGAAATATTTACTGCCGGATTGACCTTATAAAGCCCCAGCGTCTTGAAATATACGGTGCTGTCCATGCTGAATTTCATCACCACATCACCTTTAACCGGCCATTTAAGTGTGTCATTCTCGCCAAATGAATACTTTGCACGCACACTGCCATCAGAATCCGCCGCAACATTCTTTGAATTTCCCTTAGTCGGAAGCTCTGCCTCTGCCTGAGATGGCGCAGTAATCAATGACTTGTCATCAGCCGCCTCCTTTGTCGCTTCGTTCTTCACATAATTATCAGGCTCGGTATCTGCATCGTTCTTGTTGTTATCTTTTTCATTATCGTTATTAATATTTTTTGCCTGCTCAGCCTTTGTCTCATTGAGATCTACAATATTAGCCGCCCCATCTTTGGTGCTGTTTGCCACAGAAATAACACCAACAGCCAACGCGCAGACAAGTGCACCTGCAACGATTATCGATAATAGCTTTTCGGGATTTCTCTTTTTATTCTTCCTCATATTAACCTCACATTCCGCCATCGCAATTGCTGATGTATGGCTTATTGATGTTAATATTCTGTCCTGATTTGTATTTTCTATACGTCAGTTATTGTTATTCCGCTGTAAAAATATTTTAAAATTTCTTCATAATTTTTCCCATCCGAAGCCATTCTGCCCGCTTCGTTAAGGCTCAGTCCATATCCGCTTCCACTTCCTTTAACTGTTATTCTTATGCACTGCGTTCCATCCTGTTCCTTTGCATTGTCAAAGTAAAAACAGGGTGACGCAAGTCCCAGTGCATCTGCAAGCTCTTCACCGGCAACAATGACACTTCCCACCTTTACTTTATTCACATAATCCGCTGCATCTCTTGATACTATCTGCACTGACTCAAGCGGTGCATTCCTGCTGATACCTGTATCTGTCCCGACAGTCGATGAATTGAATTTCTTATTGCACAGCCTGACAAAATCATCATTCGACCTGGTAAATACACACAAAAAATTATCTGCCTGCATGTCGCCGGAACACTCAACCGACTTTAAATAATTTAATGTTCCCGAACCGTTATTGCTCCCATCTCTTGTCCTGCCTGAACTTACTGCCATATAAGGACAGTGGATGAAGCTGCCTTCATATTGAATTGCCAGATTGGAAACCGAGCTTATGCAATCCTCGACAAGCGATTCCTTCTCATCATATTCACTTCCCCAAAGCTTTCTTCGCTCCTTGTCGCTTAGATAAGTCATGGAAAGCTCAACAACTTCTAAGCAGATTCCGTCACCCATTGCCCCATATACCTCAGTTCTTATCATAACAGCCTCTGCTTTAAGAAGTTCTATCTCCTCGCCATACGAAAGTCTTGATGCAAGCACACCTGCTATGTAATCGTCAACACTTATCTCCATAACTGTCTTGCCGACATCTATCCTTACGCGCTTTACATCCTGTCCGACATCTGAAATCTCTCTTTTCACAACGCCGGTAACAGCAATTGTTATCAACCACGGAATAAGAATACAAACTGACATTACCGCCGTAATTTTTTGCATGGCTTTCATCTGCACGTTCTCACCTCCCTGCCTCTCTAAAGACTATGAGCCCGTACACATTTTTATGTTGGATTTTCATTATACAAAAATAGTACCCCCGAATCAATTAACGCATTCACCAAAAAAATGGTTAAAAATTCGTAGGGTACTACAAAATTTGAAAATATTTTAATTTTAGAGTTCTACTTTAACTTTCTCAAGCTTCCAGATATCTCTTACATACTCCTCAATTGTACGGTCAGATGAGAACTTGCCTGAGCATGCAACATTTAACATCGCTGACTTGGCCCAGCCCTTTTCATCCTTGTACTTTTCTATCATTCTGCGGTGTGCATCCGCATATGAGCGGAAGTCCTTAAGAATAAAGTATGTGTCTGCCCTTCTGCCGCCTGCATTATACAGAAGTGAATTGTAAATATCCCTGAACAGCTCAGGATTTTCTCTGCAATATTCACCATTGATAAGCTGCATAAGCACCTTGCGCACATCCTGGTCATTGTTAAAGATTTCCATTGGGTCATATCCGCCCTCATTCTCATAACGGATAACCTCATCAGAGCTCAGACCGAATATAACTGCATTGTCCTCGCCAACCTCCTGAACAATCTCAACATTGGCGCCATCCATTGTTCCGAGTGTCAGCGCGCCGTTAAGCATGAATTTCATATTACCTGTTCCCGATGCCTCTTTTGAAGCTGTAGAAATCTGCTCGCTTACGTCTGCACCCGCAAATATAATCTCTGCGTTTGAAACACGATAATTCTCAATAAATACAACCTTTAACTTTCCGTTGATTGAAGCGTC
>JAGAJD010000083.1 GCA_017626275.1 Lachnospira sp. | reverse complement strand
CCTGCAGTTGACAGCTCTCCTGTCATTAAAGTCTCCTCAGGTATTGTTCCAAAGAATGCCAAAGAAGCTACCTCTATAACCTTAAACCATTCAAAACCGCCCGTCACAATGGAGATAGCTGCCGCTGCAACAACAGCATCTGCCACATACCAGCATACTGATACAAACATTTTAGAAAAATAAAGCATCCAAAATGGAATAGGCAGTGTATGCATTAAATAGCCCTCGTCCTTTAACAGGTTATTGCGATACCTTAAAAGGCTTAAAACAAATGTCACAAATATTACCGCAACAATCAAAATTACAAAAAATGCTATTGCAAATGGCATAATAATATTTAATATTTCCGCTTTCGGGTATTTATCCTTAAGCTTTAACAATCCAAAGTTGGCAACTGCCGATATAAGTATTAAGAGATATATTCCGCAGTGAACCTTATACTGTGCTTTAAAATCATATTTTAACAACTTTCCTAACATGCGAATACCTCCCTGAATAATCCGTCTACACTCTTCTGATGCTTATCCCTGATCTGGTCAACTGTCTCCTGTAAAACAATCTGTCCGTTCTTTACAAATACAACTTCATCTAACACTTTCTCCACATCACTGATTAAATGTGTTGAAATAATAATACTTGCCTCAGGATTATAATTGCTAAGTATCGTTCTCAAAATATAATCTCTTGCCGCCGGGTCAACTCCTCCCATCGGCTCGTCAAGGAGATAAAGCTTTGCCTCCCTGCTCATTACCAGTACAAGCTGCACCTTTTCTCTTGTTCCCTTTGAAAGCTCTTTAATCTTGGATTCCGTAGATATCTCAAGCCTTCCCAACATTTCCTCCGCAGTCTGTCTGTTAAAATCCTTATAAAAATCTTCAAAGAAATCTAATGTTTCTTTCACTTTCATTGACGGTGAAAAATAAGTACGCTCCGGTAAGTAGGATACGATTTTCTTAGTCTCAATCCCTATCGGAAGTCCCATAATTGACACTTCACCTGAATCTTTCTTAAGCACCCCGCTTAAAATCTTAATAAGCGTAGTCTTACCACTTCCGTTAGGTCCTAAAAGTCCTATAATTCTTCCACTTTCCACCTTCATGTTAAGCTTTGTAAGAACCTGCTTTCTTCCATAGCTTTTATTCAATTCACTGCAATCAACTAATACACTCATTCTATCCTCCATTCTGAGAACGCAGTTTGAAGAAAATCACATGCTATTTGTGGCGTTCTCGGCACAACTGCTTCTTTCCCTTACAACCCTATATTTTTATATTTCTATCATCAGAAACTGTTCTTATTCGCATATTCTGCCAAAAGCTCCACAGCCTTCTGTTTCGGATAACCGATTTTTCCCATAGATTCCAGATATTCTTTCATATGCTGTACTGCGAGTGATTCTTTTAAATCATCAGCAGTATTTTTCATATCTGCAACAAAACGTCCTGCTGTCCTCTGGGAATAGACCAGTCCTTCCCGCTCAAGCTCCGATAAAGCTTTCTGCATTGTATTGGGATTAACTCCCGCCTCTAATGCCAGTTCCCGAACTGATGGAAGCTTATCATTCGTCTTTAACTCACCTGAAGCAATCTGTGTCTTTATATGCTCCATAATCTGTAAATAGATTGGTGTCTCATCGTTAAACTTCCATTCCATGTATCAGACCTCCTTTTATATTATTGTACTATCCAATTAATACAATAATACAAAAGTACAATTTTGTCAACAATATTTTTCGATAAATTAAGCAGATTGTAACAGTTCAGCCATGCCATTCATAGTTTGCCAGAATATACATTATTACCAATTAATTTTGATTTTGGCTGGCAAATTATTCATGTCGGGCGTCAGCCCTATAAAATTATATGTGCAATTTGCCTTCTGTAAGCAAGCTTTCTCATCCAAATTGCACATATAATTTTGCATGGCTGAACTGTTACAGCAGGTTGCAGAATAAATACTTTCACTATAAAAGTACTTAATTCTATAACCTGCTTATTCCATATTTTTTCAAATCCACTCTGCCATTAATGACCTCTATTCCATCTGCCTTAAGCAATTCAGCCTGTGCTCCTGCTCCTCCAAAGGCAAATTCGCCTGCCAGTTCTCCTTTAGAATTTACCACTCTGTAACACGGAATTAACTCCGGATTCGGATTCTTATGAAGTGCATTTCCAACTGCCCTTGCCATATTCTTATTACCGGCAAGCTCTGCTATTTGTCCGTAAGTTGCAACCCTGCCTTTAGGAATCTTCTTAACCGCCTCATAAATTCTTTTTGACGGGCTGTCTGTAATCAGGTCGTAGCTTTCCGCTATCATTCGCCTGATATCAGCATCAGGAATCGTTCCGTCTAAAATAATCGTATTCCAATGCTCTTTATTCTGATGATAGCCGGCAGTTACCGACTTATATGTACTCCGCCAAAAATCCCGCCATTCCGGCTTCACCTTTACATTAAGATTGATAAAACCGTTTCTTTCATAAACCCAAAGAAAAGCTTTTTTACTGCCTTTCACCCTTACAAGCTGCCAGTTTAAATCATGAAACGGTGCTTCCATGTATGTATCGGGAAATGACAAGCCATAAGCTAATGCTTCTTCTCTCGTTTCCAATGTATAACCCCCATTACTATTATTAATCCAACTTAATCATTACCGTCAAAATGCTTTGCTTTTTTATATTCTTCAAAAATCACCCAAACTGTCGTCATCGACAATTCGGGTGATTAAGTGACATACTACTGCTCTTCACTTGAATTTTCATCGGATTTCATTCTTAAATCCCACGGTGCTTCCGTTGCCGGTCCGCTTACCGTAGAAGAATAACTTCCGTCTTCATTAAAAGTAACACTCTCCGCTACTTTTTCTGAAATTGTCATATTGCTTGTATCTACAGGTTCAGGAATACCCTTAACTCTTCTGAAAATCTTCATAAATTCCTTACCTGTAATAGTCTCTTCCTCATACAGATACTTTGCAATCTCATCTAAGACATCACGATTCTCTGACAAAAGCTGTTTTGCCTCTTCAAAGCAGGTCTTTAACAATTCCTTTACTTCCTCGTCAATCATGGCTGCAGTCTCATCTGAACAATTAAGTCTTGCACTGCCGTCAAGATACTTGCTTTCTACTGTCTCAAGGCTCATAAGTCCGAACTTCTCTGACATACCATACTGTGTAATCATCGCTCTGGCAATATTTGTGGCTTTCTCAATATCGTTAGACGCACCTGTTGTCACAGTATCAAAAACTACTTCTTCCGCCGCACGTCCTCCGAGCAACGTCACCAACCTTGCCATCAGCTCGTCCTTTGTCATGAGGAACTTTTCTTCCTCAGGAACCTGCATAACGTAACCCAGCGAACCCATTGTACGAGGCACAATCGTAATCTTCTGAACCGGCTCTGAATCTTTTTTCAATGCCGTAATAAGAGCGTGTCCCACCTCATGATATGCGACTGTTCTCTTCTCTTCCTTACTTAAAATTCTGTCTTTCTTTTCCTTACCTGCAATTACAACTTCAACCGCTTCAAACAAATCCTTCTGTGAAACAACCTTTCTGCCGTCCTTTACAGCCGCAATCGCAGCCTCATTAATCATATTGGCAAGGTCTGAACCTACCGCACCGCTCGTCGCAAGACCGATAGCCTCCAAATCAACAGTATCGTCCATCAACACATCTTTTGAATGTACCTTTAATGTATCGATTCTTCCCTTTAAATCAGGCTTATCTACAATAATTCTTCTGTCAAAACGTCCCGGTCTTAACAATGCCTTATCAAGTACCTCCGGACGGTTTGTTGCTGCAAGAATGAACAGACCCTTAGAAGAATCAAATCCGTCCATCTCTGCAAGAAGCTGATTGAGCGTCTGTTCTCTTTCATCATTACCGCCGCCATATCTCGAATCACGGCTTTTACCAATCGCATCAATCTCATCAATAAAAATTATACATGGTGCCTGCTTCTGTGCTTCCTTAA
Source organism: Lachnospira sp. (assembly GCA_017626275.1). Taxonomy (GTDB): domain Bacteria; phylum Bacillota; class Clostridia; order Lachnospirales; family Lachnospiraceae; genus Lachnospira. Next base: position 19,718 of record JAGAJD010000083.1, on the reverse strand, counting down.
ACAAATCTCTCACTCGTGAAGCACCGACACCGACAAACATTTCCACAAAATCAGAGCCTGCAAGTGAGAAAAACGGCACATTCGCCTCACCTGCAACTGCTTTGGCAAGCAATGTCTTACCTGTTCCCGGAGGGCCTACAAGAAGCGCACCCTTCGGAAGCTTTGCACCTATGCTTGCATATTTATCGGGATTATGAAGGAAATCAACGATTTCGGTCAGAGATTCCTTCGCTTCGTCCTGTCCTGCAACATCTTTAAATGTAACACCTGTCTTTTTCTGTACATAAACCTTGGCAGTACTCTTTCCTACTCCCATACCGCCCATCATTCCGCCGCCTTTTGACAGCTTCCTATACACAAATGTAAACATCAGGTAAATAAACAGAATCGGCAACACATACAAAAGGAGAAAATCAATGATAGATGAACTCTGGTCAGGTATATAACCTGAATATGTTACTCCCTTAGCGTCCAGCTTATCAGTAATATCATCATCACTTACATATCCCGTGTAATAAGTATATATAAAACCGTTGGCATTTTCTGCCGCTATCGGCTTAATAAGGATTCTGTCAGAATCAAATTTTACTTCCGATATCTCATTATTATCTACCTTTGAAAGAAATTCCGAATAGCTGATTTCTTTATAGGTAGCATCTTTTATCATACCATTCAGCATGGTAATTCCTATAAATGTTATAACACCGGCAATCAATATAACAATAATGGTATTCATATTTTTTGGCTTCTTATCATTATTATTGCCGGAATTATTTCTGTTATTATTATCCATAAACTCCTCCGTCACGACACTCTCTTTTAGTAAATCCCTTTACCTGTGCCAGTCTATTCACATTATAAAGACAAATATTCTATAAATCAATAAAAAATCACTAAAATTCTTTGTATCATTATAATATATTCATTATTTATATAAATTTATATAAACACATGACACTCCCCAAAAACTAATGTATAATACTTTATATTTTAAAAAATGTATAAAGGAATTTTTAATATATGTTTATTATAACGCTCACTGACATTAATCCTCTGATTGACTCTTACCAATCGAATGGAATTTTTTATCAAGAAGCACTCTCACTCGTTCCCGATTACCGCCGTGAAAAGATAGAAAGAGTACGTGCGGCAAATGATAAATGCCGTTCTCTTGCTGCCGGACTGCTTCTTAACTATTCAATCGGACGCTTTTTTTCCTGCAGAATTGAAGCCCCTCCGCTGCAAATTATTCCACTGCAGACTGCCATAAATTATTATAACCCGGAATTTAATTTTAATGTCACAATCGGTCAACATGGCAAGCCTTATTTTACCAATCATCCTGAACTTTTTTTCAATCTGTCGCACTCGGGAAATTATGCAGTATGTATTATTTCCGATAAAGACTGTGGCATTGATATTGAAGGCGGAAGAAATGTTAAACTTAATGTTGCCAAACGCTTCTTTTCCGAGCGTGAATATTCATGGATTACAGAGACAGCGGATATTTCAGAACAGAAGGAACGCTTTTTCCGCATATGGACTCTGAAAGAAGCTTACGCAAAGCTTACAGGCATGGGTATTGCAGAAGAAATTTCCAAAGTGGAATATATTGCAGACAGCACATGCGGCAGACTTGACTTCGCTGATTTACACCTTAAAGAAGAATATAGCATCATTGAATATTTATACGATAATTTTAATATTTCTGCTATTCTCAGGATTTAAAACCCTCTTTACATAACAAACAAAACCCGGCGGATTTCACATCAATCTGAAATCCGCCGGGTTTTATAAATTTATTTATGCTCTTCCTGATACTCAAGTGCCGCACCGATAAATCCTCTGAATAACGGGTGTGGTCTGTTAGGTCTTGACTTTAATTCAGGATGTGCCTGTGTTGCCAAAAACCATGGATGATCTACAACTTCCACCATCTCAACAATTCTTCCGTCAGGCGAAATGCCGGAAAGCTTCATGCCGTTCTCGACAAGCACATTCCTGTAATCGTTATTTACCTCATAACGGTGACGGTGTCTCTCATGGATAGTCTCCTCACCATAAACCCCGTATGCCTTACTTGTTTTATCAAGTACACAAGGATAAGAACCAAGTCTTAATGTACCGCCGATATCATCAACGCCCTCCTGATCAGGCATAAGATGAATTACAGGATGTGTAGTGTCAGGCTTTAACTCTACGCTGTGTGCATCGGAATATCCGATAACATCTCTTGCAAATTCCACAATAGAAAGCTGCATACCAAGGCAAAGTCCCAAAAACGGTATCTTATTCTCACGTGCGTAGCGGATTGCCTGAATCTTTCCTTCAATTCCTCTATCACCGAAACCACCAGGAACAAGGATTCCTGATACGTCCGAAAGCTGCTCTGCTACATTTTCTTCAGTTACATTCTCAGAATCAACCCATTTGATAGTGACATCTGCAGAATTGTAAACTCCGCCATGCTTTAATGCTTCTACAACACTTATATAAGCATCATGAAGCTGAATATATTTACCAACAAGAGCAACTGTTACCTTCTTCGTAGGATTCTTCCATGCTTTACACATTGCCCTCCACTCATCTAAATCAGGTTCAGGGCAGTCAAGCTGTAAACACTCGCATGCTACCTGTGCCAAATGCTCCTCTTCCATTGCAAGCGGTGCATCATAAAGAATCTCAACATCAAGATTCTGCAGCACATGTGACTTAGGCACATTACAGAACAATGCAATCTTGTCCTTAATTCCCGGCTCTAACGGAAGTTCTGTACGGCACACTAAAATATCCGGCTGGATACCCATTCCCTGCAATTCCTTAACACTTGCCTGTGTAGGCTTTGTCTTCATCTCACCTGAAGCCTTAAGATACGGAATAAGCGTAACATGAATTAAAATCGCATTTTCTCTTCCAACCTCATGCTGGAACTGTCTGATTGCTTCAAGGAACGGCTGGCTCTCGATATCTCCCACAGTACCGCCGACCTCGATAATCGCAATCTTTGTATCCTTTGTCGTAAAATCCCTGAAAAATCTGCTCTTAATTTCATTAGTGATATGCGGAATTACCTGAACGGTTCCTCCACCAAAATCTCCGCGTCTTTCTTTCTGAAGAACAGTCCAGTAAACCTTACCTGTAGTCACGTTAGAATTCTTATTGAGACTTTCATCAATAAATCTTTCATAGTGTCCCAAATCAAGGTCTGTCTCAGCTCCGTCATCTGTTACAAAAACCTCTCCGTGCTGAATCGGATTCATTGTTCCCGGATCAATATTAATATATGGATCAAATTTCTGCATGGTTACTGAAAAACCACGGGCTTTTAACAAACGTCCTAAAGATGCAGCAGTAATTCCTTTACCAAGTCCTGAAACTACACCACCTGTTACGAACACGTATTTTACGGGCATTATTTCCTCCATTCTGCCATATTGGCAATCAAAAATTATCAGTAAAAAGAAATATCCGGCAGCCCAAAACAACTACCGGTTTTATTTCCTCGCATTATTATTCGTATTATACAACGTAAACAGATATATTTCTACTGTTTTTTTGAAAAATTTATCCTCTGAACATTGTCACCCAGTACCATGTATATTTTGAACCCTTTACCTTGTAGCAGACCACTGCCGCACTTGTAAATGAACCATTTAACATATTCTTTCTGTGTCCCTCACTGTTATACCAGCCTTCAGTTACAGCCCCGGCTGAATAATAGCCTGCTGCGATATTTTCTCCAACAGTTCTGTAATCCACCGTTACTACTGAAAAACAGCTTCTTCCGTCAGGTCTTGTATGGGAAAAATTCTCAGCAATTTCCGGACCTCTTATTTTTATATCCTGATACAGTTCTTCGTCCCATGACAAAGCTGCTAACCCTGCCTCAGCTCTGATTTGGTTCTGCAAATCAAGACAATCCTTTGCCATATTGATAAAATACCCTTCATCAGGTGTGGCGTCATTTCCTGATGCTATAAGAATCCCCGTAAGTTCATCATAATAATGCCATGCACCGTCATGGTATACAGTGCCTTTCTGCATTACACCTGTAACTTCGTCATAATAATACCAGCTTCCATTATTATAAACAGTTCCGTGCTGCATTATACCTGTGATATTATCATATAGATACCACTTTCCGTCGCCTGTGCAGTACTCACCATGCACCATTTTGCCTGTCCAGTCATCAAAACGATACCAGTTTCCGTCAATGCAGCTTTCACCATGATGCATTTGTCCGTTTATAGTGTCATAATATACCCATTTACCATTCTCCGTTCCGTCAGGAATATTTACAAATCCCTTTATCATTTCGCCCGTAACAGTATCAAAATAATACCATCCGCCATAACGGTAATCTTCTCCCTTAACCATTCCGCCATTTTTATCGTAGCGCACCCATTTACCCTGTGAGCGGTCTTCATTACTTAACGGAATATATACGTCCTTATTCGTTGCCATAGTTCCGTCGGCGTCAAACCAGTACCATGCATCACTGTCAAAATCATAAACCTGCTTATCCCGTGCCATCACTCCGTAATCAAACCAGTATTTTTTACCACTAAAATCTGTTGCCATTCCATTGTAATTCGTATTTAGTTTTCCGTTCGTGCAGTAATATGTATTATTATCTTTTCCCAATAATGTAATGCCCTGCTGCGCCTGAGCCTTACCTGATGATATAAATATAATTCCGCATAACATAAACACTGCGGCAATTATCTTTCCAGCTAACCTCTTCTGCATGATTTGTACCTCCTTATAATAATATAATTGTAACATATTTTCTGCTTCTATTGCATATTTTTGTCAAATTTTATATAATAAATTTAAATAATTGTTACTGCAAACTGTAACAAAGAATTCGTGAACTGTTACAACAATTTAATAAAAAGGGGAAGCTCCGACGACGGGCTTGAGAGGAGGAACAACTATGAAATATAAAGTATTACTCACAGGAAAAAACCGCACTACGATTGACGAATTTTTCGCAAAGATGTATAACTCCTTTGAATGTCAGACTACATCAAGAAGATTCGAGGATATCACAAGCCATATCCAGTACTTTAATCCTGATGTCTTCGTATATTGTATTCAAAATGAATCTTCTGACGACATTACAAAGGTAGCATCTATTAAACACCGCAACAGCTCAAAGAAAATTCCATTTGTGATTATAGGAGATCCTGAGGACTGCTCTGAATTTAATAAAATGGCTGTTAATGTATCTGACCTTACACTTGAAAAGCCTATTACTGCAAGCATAATCGAGTCCCGTATTATCAAATATTTAAAGGATCAGGCACAGCTTAATGCGCTTATTCAGGAAGAAATCAAAAAATCGAATGAACTCTTTGAAAGTCTGGGTGAATTTGGTGATAATCCTTTTGGCGATAGTTTTCCTGATTTTAATCCGTTTGCCACTAATAATCCAACAGCAGTAGCAGCGCCAAAACGCAAGCATATCCTCGTAATCGATGACGACTCACGAATGTTAAAGGTCATTAAGCTTCATCTCCATGAAAAATATGACGTTGCAACGGCAATCAGCGGAAAGGTAGCTTTTAAATTCCTCGAAAACAAAACCACCGACCTTATTCTGCTTGACTACGAAATGCCTGAGGAAAACGGTATAGAGGTGCTTGAAAAGCTTCGTGCAAATCCTGCTACAAGCGACATTCCCGTTATATTCCTTACAGGTATTACAGACCGCAAAAAGATTCAGGATGCGCTTGTCATGAAACCGCAGGGCTATCTCTTAAAGCCTATTGACCGCAAACGCCTGTTAACCACTATCCAGTCAACTATCGGATAGATTAGAAATGAGGTAACGCTTATGGACAACGGATTATATTTAACCGACTTAATTGACGTGGAAATTCTTCAAAAAATTCAGGACGCTTTCTCTGATTTGACAGGAATTGCTTCCATCACAACAGACGCTGACGGTATAGCCGTTACAAATGGCTCTAATTTTTCTGATTTCTGCATGAAATATACAAGAACCTCTCCTCTCGGCTGTCAGCGTTGTGAAAAATGTGACAAACATGGTGGCGAAATTGCACTTGAAAAAGGGGCTTCAACCACTTATTTCTGCCATGCAGGACTTGTTGATTTTGCAGCTCCGATAATGGCAGGTGATAAACTTGTCGGCTGCTTTATCGGCGGTCAAGTACTTACCGATGCCCCTGATATCAAAAAGATTATTAATGTTGCTGAAGAAATCGGGGTCAACATCACCGAATACCTTCAGGCATTAATGAAAGTTCATATTGTAAAAAAAGAAACTATCGACAAGGCTGCAGATTTCCTGTATACAATTTCTAACGTTTTATCCAATATTGCCTACCATAAATATCAGATTTATCAGGCAAACATTGAGATTGAAAAGGCTGCACGAATGAAATCTGATTTTCTTGCCAATATGAGCCATGAAATCAGAACCCCGATGAATGCCGTAATCGGCATGGCTGAAATGGCACTGCGCGAGGAGCTTCCTACTGCTGCCAGAGATTATATCAACCAGATTAAGGATTCAGGAAAAACTCTGCTAACTATTATTAATGATATTTTGGATTTCTCAAAAATTGAATCAGGAAAAATGGATATAACTATTTCCGAATACGAGCCAATGTCTATTATCCATGATGTATCAAACATTATTATTACAAGAATCGGCAATAAAGATGTTGAATTAATTTTTGACATTTCTCCTGATATACCATACGAACTGCTTGGCGACAGTATTCGTTTGAAACAGATTATTATAAATCTCTCAAACAATGCCGTTAAGTTTACAAAATCGGGACAGGTACTTTTAAAAATGGAAACCGTTCCTACCGGAAATGATACGACCGAACTGCGTGTCTCAATTACAGACACCGGAATCGGCATCAAAAAAGAAGATATGGGTAAGCTTTTCCGTTCTTTCCAGCAGTTAGACAGTAAACGAAACCGCAATATTGAAGGTACAGGACTTGGACTTGCAATATCAAAACAGTTATTATCACTGATGAACGGAGATATCGGTGTTGAAAGCGAATATGGCGTTGGAAGCACATTTTCTTTCGCACTTCCGCAAAAAATCATTCAGAACCGTCCTAGTATCGTAATAAAGAACGATACTGCAATTACTGCAGCCGCACTTGTGATGAATAATTATGTAAAACAGCAGCTTCGTATTGATATTGAACGCTTTGGTGCTGCATACACTGAATTAGAATCAGATGAAGAATTACCGATTATCGTTTCGGAAAACATTCAGTATTTCTTCGTGGAACACGCGATGTTTTCAAAGAAGGTCGAAACATTTATACGCAACAATCCTAATATTACTGCTATACTTATGGTTAATTTCAACACATCAATTAACTATAATATTCCTAATCTTAAGATTGTTAAAAAGCCTTTATATTCACTTAACATTGCGGCGATATTTAATCATGAAGAACTGCATCTCGGTTCTTTTGACAGCTCCGATGAAGATTTTGAATTTATTGCACCTGAAGCAAAAGTGCTTATTGTTGATGATAATGCTATTAATCTAACCGTCGCAGAAGGACTTTTAGAGCCATTGAAGATGAACATAGAGACTGCCTTAAGCGGTGAAGAAGCTATCGGAAAGATTTCCGCAAAGCATTACGACCTCATTTTCATGGATCATATGATGCCTGAATTAGACGGTGTTGAGACAACTCATATTATCAGACGTTTCCACTCAGAATACGATGATGTACCTATTATCACGCTGACTGCCAACGCCGTTGACGGAACAAAGGAAATGTTTCTTAAAGAGGGAATGAATGATTTTGTTGCCAAGCCAATAGAGCTTCGTATTATCGTATCAAAGATTAAACACTGGCTGCCAAAGGACAAGATACAGAAAATTTCCAATAAACAGTCAGACAACACACACACTGATAATGCTCCACATATTCAGATTGAAGGACTTGACACAGACGCAGCACTTAAGCTTATCGGCACTGAAAAACTTTTCTTTGCTGTCTTAAAGGATTATTATAAGGTTATACCAAAAAAACTTGAATTGATAAGGCAATATGAAGAAAACGAAGACTGGAGTGCTTACACAATAGAAGTTCATGCCTTGAAAAGTGCTTCACGCCAGATTGGCGCTATGGAATTAGCTGAAAAAGCTGCACTTATGGAAAAGGCAGGCAATGATAAAAATGCTGACCTTATCCACCGTGAAACAGCCGAAATGCTTGAGAGGTATGAAAAATATTATGACATTCTCAAGCCGTATTTTACTGAAGATGAACCTTCCTCACAAAAACTAAGTATTAATTCCGAAGTACTTCACCAGTGCTTCCTTAATATGGAATCTGCTCTAGATGAGCTTGACATTGATAAGATAGACGAGGTTATTTCCGAGATGAAGAAATATTCATACATTGATGAACAACAGCGTCTGTTTACGGAATTAGAAAATGCAGCCGACAACATTGATGTTGACAGCTGCACCGAAATTCTCGAAAAATGGAAACAACTTTTATAAATGTCCTATAAGTACTATATAACTCTTGTTTGAGACAGGTCTGTATACAACGCCTGTCTCAGCATTTGCAGCCTCAACTATATTTCCGTTTCCCACATAAACCGCAACATGACTGATATTCATAAACCTATCGTTATCATAGTAACTGTAAAATATCAAATCTCCCGGCTGCATACTATCATAATCTGTAAGCTTACCGTTATCATAACAGTATTCGGCTTCCGCAGCAGCCGTTGTCGCGCCTTTATACCTGATGCTTATCCCTGCTGATTTCCACGAATAATATGCAAGCGAACTGCAGTCAAAATAATCTCCGCTGTCTCTAAGCTCCTGACTATACGGATATCCTATCTTTGACAGTGCAAACGCCGCTGCTTTTTTTCCTGAATCATAATTTTCCTCAGGTGCATAAACACCTGTTATATCATCATAATAATTCCACTCATCGCCGCATTTTGCAAAGCCTTTGCACATCTGACCACTGGTTTCATCATAATAATATCGGTTACCATTACGAAAAACCTCTCCGGTATGCATAATTCCCGTAATTTCATCATAATAGTACCATTTACCAAGCCTGTCACAGTACTCACCATGCGTCATTTTTCCGGTGTATTCGTCAAAATGATATCTTTTGCTGTCAATAACACTGTTTCCATGATGCATCTTACCATTGATTTCGTCATAGTATACCCACTTGCCATATTCCGTTTCATCCGGTATATTCGTAAAGCCTTTTATCATTTCACCTGTAATCACATCGAAATAATACCAGCCGCCATATCGGAAGTCTTCGCCCTTTACCATTCCACCGTTTTCATCATAACGAACCCATTTGCCCTGTGAGCGGTCTTCATTGCTTAACGGTATATATACATCTTTATTTACTGCCATAGTTCCGTCTGCATCAAACCAGTACCATGCATCAGTGTCAAAATCATACACCTGCTTGTCCTGTGCCATTACACCGTAATCAAACCAGTATTTTTTACCTTTTTTGTCAGTTGCCATGCCGTTATAGTCTGTATTTAATTTTCCGCCCGTACAAATATAGCTATTGTTATCACTTCCTATTACTGCAATGCTGTCTCCTGCAAATACAGAAGTTTTTGAAAAAAATAAAAGTCCGCATACAGTGACAGCCGATGCTGCAAGCTTTAACATTAGTCTTTTCCTCATAAATTTTCCTCCACAATATATTAAATGTCTAAATAAACAATAACACATGTCTGATTATAATGCAAACTGGCTCTCATACAAATTCGCATAAAAGCCTTTCCTTGCAAGCAGCTCCTCATGTTTTCCCTGCTCTATAATGTGACCGTCTTTCATTACAAGAATAACGTCAGCAGTCTGGATTGTTGACAGCCTGTGGGCAACAATAAAGCTTGTTCTGCCCTCCATAAGCTTTGCAAATGCATTCTGAATTTTGATTTCCGTTCTTGTATCTATTGATGAAGTAGCCTCGTCAAGAATCAGCATAGGCGGGTGGCACAGCATAACCCTTGTAATACAAAGGAGCTGCTTTTGTCCCTGTGAAAGACTTCCTCCGTCCTCCGTAATAAATGTGTCGTAGCCTTTTGGAAGACGTTTTATAAAACTATGTGCATGAACTGCCTTTGCCGCCGCAATAACCTCTTCATCTGTCGCATCAGGCTTACCCATTACAATGTTTTCACGGATTGTTCCCGTCTTTAGCCATGTGTCCTGCAAAACCATGCCGTAACCTGCTCTTAAGCTGTGTCTTGTCATTTCACGGATATCAATTCCCGATACATCAATTGAGCCCTTATCCACATCATAAAAACGCATCAGCAGATTGATAATTGTAGTCTTTCCGCAGCCTGTCGGACCTACAATGGCAATACGCTGTCCCTTTTTGACATGAAGGTTAAAATCTTCAATAAGCTTCTTATCTTTCGCATATGAAAAGCTTACATTATTCAAATCCACCGTACCGTCAACCTCTTTTAATTCAACCGAATTATGTGCGTCAGGAATTTCAGGTTTTTCCTCAATTAATTCAAAAATACGTGCTGCACATGCAATCGAATTCTGTAATTCAGTGACAACGCCCGAAATTTCATTAAACGGTTTCGTGTACTGGTTGGCATAGCTTAAAAAGCTTGACAGATTTCCGACAGTAAAACCGACACCGCCTGTCATCACGACCGCAATAGCTCCCGTAAGTGCAACGCCTGCATATACAAGACTGTTTATAAAACGTGTTGCAGGATTAGTTATAGATGAATAAAAAATAGCTTTCAGTGAATACTTCTGCAATCTGCCGTTAATCTCGTCAAATTTTTTCATTGCCTCATCTTCATAGCCATATGCCTGAACAACCTTCTGACCGCCAATCATCTCATCGATAAATGCCGTCTGGTCTCCCCTTGCTTCAGACTGCTGCTTAAACATCGCATATGTGTGCTTTGCTATAAAGCTTGCCACAAACAATGAAACAGGAGTTATTATAACTACAACGAGCGTAATCTTTACATCTATCAGAATCATAAACAGTAGCGTTCCGAATATTGTAAGAACACCTGAAAAAAACTGTGTAAATCCCATAAGCAGTCCGTCTGCGAACTGGTCTACATCAGCAATTACACGGCTTACAATTTCTCCGTATGAGTGTCCGTCAATATATTTCAAGGGAAGTATTTCTATCTTTTCAATAGCTTCATCACGTATATCTCTTGTAACATGATAAGTAATCTTGTTGTTGCATATATTCATAATCCACTGTGACAGTGCCGTAACTGCAATTACCGCCGCCACCTTCATAAGTATTGCAGTGACCGCCTTAAAATCAACATCTCCGGCTCCCACAATACAGTCTATTGCATTTCCGATAAGAATCGGCACATACAGCGTAGATGCAACGGTTACTGCCGCCATTACGACAGACAGTCCGAGAAAAAACCAGTACTTTTTAATCCTCTGCAATACCTTTTTTATAGTTGCACTTTGGGACTTAGTTCCCTGTGATTTTTTTGATGCCATCTCCTACGCCTCCTTTTTAAACTGTGAATAATAGATTTCCCGGTATACTTCGCAGTTCTTCAACAGTTCTTCGTGTGTTCCCATTCCTGCGACTACTCCGTCGTCTAACACAATAATCATGTCCGCGTGCATAAGCGAAGCAGCTCTCTGCGAAACGATAAAAACAGTCGGAGAGTTTTTCATATCCCTTATTGATTTACGCAGTGCCGCATCTGTCGCATAATCAAGCGCTGATGCACTGTCATCAAGTATGAGAATCTCAGGCTTTCTCACCATTGCCCTTGCAATAGTAAGACGCTGTCTTTGTCCTCCCGAAAGATTTTTGCCTCCCTGATCAACAAATGCGTCAAGCTTTCCGTCCTTCTTCTCAACAAATTCTCTTGCCTGTGCAATGTCAAGTGCCTCAAATATTTCCTCATCGGAAGCATCATTCCTGCCCCAGAGCATATTTTCCCTTATACTACCCTTAAATAACTGAGCCTTCTGCATAACAATTCCCACTTTATCTCTCAGTACATTTAATTTGTAATCGCATACATTTATGCCGTCAATCAGAACCTCTCCCGATGTGGCGTCATAAAATCTCGGTATCATATTTACAAGTGATGATTTTCCCGAACCTGTTCCTCCGATAACACCGACAGTCTGTCCCTTAAACACCTTAAAGCTTACACCGGAAACAGATTCATCGCCCGCCCCGCTGTAACGCAGTGATACATCTTTAAATTCCACCACCGGAGTCTGCTGCATTGCTTCCTGCCTTTCAAGGCTTCCGTCCTTCATGCTTGATTCAACTTCAAATACCGACTCAATTCTTCCCGCACACGCAAGTGCCTTTGTTACAATTATAATAAGATTTGCAAGCTTGATTAACTCTACAAGAATCTGTGACATATAGTTATAAAGTGCAACAACCTGTCCCTGCGTAAGCGTTCCCGAATTCACACGAACAGCGCCAATCCAGATAAGCACAATAATTGAAACATTTATCACAACATAAGTCAGCGGATTCATAAGTCCCGAAATCTTACCGACAAATTTCTGTAAATGATTAAGCTCCTCATTAGACTGCTTAAACCTGCAAACCTCGTCCTGCTGCTTATTAAAAGCCCTGATTACACGCACGCCTGTAAGATTTTCCCTTGTAATTCCAAGAATCCTGTCAAGTCCTGCCTGAACCTTCTTATATAATGGTCTTGTTGACAGCATAATTCCAAATACAATAACCGCAAGAACAGGAATTGTGACGGCAAAAACAAGCGCCGCCTGCACATCAATCGTAAACGCCATAATCATTGCTCCAAATACGATAAACGGGGAACGTAAGAAAAGCCTCAGCACCATATTGACACCATTTTGTACCTGATTGATGTCGCTCGTCATTCTTGTAATTAGCGTAGATGTTCCTATCGTATCCATTTCCGTAAATGAAAGCCCCTGTATATGGGCAAACAGATGATGTCTCATACCTGTTGCACACCCTACTGCCGCTTTTGCCGCAAAATACTGCGCTGTAATTGAGCAGGTAAGTCCAATTACTGCCAGCACTACAAGAAGCACCGTCATTTTTATAATATACGGTATATCTTTGCCGGCGATACCTTTGTCAATAATAGCTGATACCACTAACGGCACAAACAGTTCAAATAATGCCTCAAGCATTTTAAATAATGGGGCAAAGACACATTCTTTTTTATACCCTTTCAGATAAATCCATACTCTCTTCATTACTTCTCCCAACTTTCTTAATTTTCTCTTACAATAATATTTGACACACAAAAAGGAATTGAATAAAAGAAAATCAAAAACTGTGAAATTTCCACAGATGTAGTTCTTGCCTACAATTCCACTGCATATCTGCCGGAATGTTCCAAAGAATTTATCCGTTATATTGCAAATCTTACAAAAGACATTCCATAAGTCTCTTGTAGGAATAAATCCGTTTTGTCCGGAAATATTCATTATACACTTCAAAATTAGTGTATGAATGTTCAAACTGCCTTGAATATAAATGTGCCAAATCCACCTGCTCGGTAAACGAAAGTTCACCACCGTTTTCACTCCACTGCGCAATGTCTGACTGACGCAGAATAAGGTAGCCGATAACGCCGATTTTGGCTTTCTGCAAAATCTCGTAATCATTTACAGCACTCAGAAAATATCTGTATACATAATACATCATTAGCTGCTCATATTCATACATTCTGTCCTCATAATATCTCTCAAATTCACGCACGGTCTTCCCATATGAATCAGCAGTCATTTTCTCAAAAAATGCGGTATTTCGCTCAAGACATTTATACCAGTCCTTATTAATGACCTCCATTCCTGCAAAGCTGTCAAAATAGTGCGGTATCGTTCCCAGCCCGTTATCACGGCTTATGTATTTGGTGCGCAGCGCGGCAAGCCTTTTTTCTAAATATTCAGAATCGGAATATGATGTAATCTCATAGTCAAAAGTGTCAATTCTGTCTTTGTCAAGCTTTGTCTGCAGCTTCTCCGCAAACTCGAGATACAACATACACCTCTCATTAATTGAAAAGCTTCTGTTTCGGATAATATTATATGCAGTAACTCTCGCCTGCCTTAACTTAAAATATAACTGCGGATCAATCTCATTATACGAAGTAATCTGCTCGTCGCTTTCCTCTACCGTAAAGGTGAGTGGCTCCTTATATCCAAACATCAGCTCTCCCGCTGTTTTACAGGACGGTGCAAGCCCTATTTCACGCTCGCTTCCGTATTCATTGATAAAGCGCGGAAATTCAGCACATGTATCACACAATTTATCTTCGCCGAGTGCAGTATATAAATCACATAAATTATCATCGTTAAGAAACGGACATCTGCCATTCTTTAATGTAAATGTACAACCGCCCTGCTCCTCCGGCACCATAACAGATTTAAGCCGTTTTCCAAACTCGCCCTCAACCTGTCTGTAATACTGATAGGAGCGTTCCTCTACGTCAACCTCCCACCCCGCACAGCAGGTATCTGTACAATCACCTGCTATACATTTAAAATCCTTATAATATATCGGTGTCCTTATTTTCATAGCTTTCCTGTACTGCCTCCTGCGGCTGCTGTGTCTCCTGTCCGGCTGCCTGTACGTTATCCTGCGGCTGCTCGTCTGCATAAATCGGCTGTCCCGTCATTGTATCATAACAGAGAATCTTTCTGCCGTCATTTCCCTGCTTAACTCCATTTTCGTCAAACTGAGGATTTACGTTCTTTTCAAGCACAACTCCTGATTTTACACTATTTTCAGGCTGATTCACCTGACCTGCCGTATTATTCATCTGCGGTGCGCCGTTGTTCCACTGGTTGTTCATATTAGGATTTCCATTGTTCCACTGGTTGTTCATATTAGGATTTCCGTTGTTCCACTGGTTGTTCATGTTAGGTGCGCCGTTGTTCCACTGGTTATTCATATTGTAGTTACCTCTGCCGTATAACTGCTGATAATACTGGTTATATGCATTATTGTAGACCGGCGGTTTCTTTGCAAGTGCCACAATAGAAGTTATTGACAATACGAAATAAATTGCAATTGAAACCATTGTAAACAACACAACAAATACCAATGCCGTCTCAAAAGCGTCCGAATCCGCGTATCTGTATTCTCTTATCAAAGAGCTATAATTTCCTGAAATATAAGCGTCGGCAAATTTTCTTATAACCTCATATGCCGGAAACGAAGTAAAATTCAGACCTGCCGCAAGCACTAAAAAAATTGTTCTTGTGACGGTTGCCGCAACCGCCGTACATTTGCAGCAGATAAGACTGAAGACTACCGAAAGCACTCCCAATATCAACAGCACATAATATACATCGCATATTCCCTTTGCAATCGCTAATGTTGAAGAATAAGAGTAAACACTGCTCTCCGCCGCAATTCCCAGACTGATGAATAAAAAGAACTCGCATACTGCGGCTCCAAATGATAGAAATACTAAAATTCTAAAAATCGTATGCAAAATCTTTTGGTTTTTTGTCAACTGCATAACATTTCCTCCATAATACTTTTTGTTACAGTATACCACATCTTAATTTTTTTACAAATATTGATTGTTACAAATTCAATTACAGTGTATAATTACTTAAGCTAATAAAAAAGGAAAGGACAATTTTATGCAAACTAAAAGACAAAAGAATATTTACGGATTCTTCCGAATATTCGCTGTACTATTCTGCGTATGCACATGTATGCTGTTATCGTCCTGTCAGAAAAAACTTGCTGAAAATAAAGTTTTTGGTGTAGACGATCTTTCAGGCAGCGTTATTGGCGTACAGCTTGGCACCACAGGCGATATTCTCGTATCCGACTACGAAGAAGACGGCTCTGACACAACTATCGAACGCTTTAACAAGGGAAATGATGCCATTCAGGCATTAAAGCAGGGAAAAATAGATGCCGTTATCATTGACGCACAGCCTGCCAACGCATTTATTCAGGCTAACCCTGAGCTTATGATACTTGAAGAAGAATTTGTTAAGGAAGACTATGCAATCAGTATCGCAAAGGGTAATACCGAGCTTACAGCCTCAATCAACAAGGCTCTTAGTTCGTTAAAGGCTGACGGAACTATTGATTCCATTATAAATAATTATATCGGAGAAAATGCTGGAAAAAGCCCTTATACTTCTCCTTCAGGCGTCAACCGCTCCAACGGAAATCTTATTATGGCAACAAACGCTTATTTCAAGCCTTATGAGTACTATGAGAACGGCAAAATTGTAGGTATCGATGTAGATATTGCGACAGCCATTGCCGATTATCTGGGCATGAACTTAAAGATTGAAGATATGGAATTTGATTCCATTATCACTGCTGTTTCTTCCGGAAAAGCAGATATCGGTGTTGCGGGAATGACAGTTACTGCTGACCGCTTAAAGAATATTGATTTTTCAGACCCTTACACTACATCTTCACAGGTTATTGTAGTCCGTAATAATGAAGCAGTTCAGTCGGGAAGCAATTTTGTAGAAAAATTCACAAATGACTTTATAACAGATAACCGTTATCAATACATTTTAACAGGTTTAAAAAACACTTTGATTATTGCATTTTTTGCCGCTATTATGGGTATTGTAATCGGATTTTTAGTTGCTGTTATACGTTCAAGCCATGATAAAACAGGCAATATGAAAATATTAAATGCCATTTGCAGCGTTTACCTGACCATTATACGAGGTACTCCTGCCATGGTTCAGTTATTAATTATTTATTACATTATATTCGGCTCAATGAATGTTAACAAAATTCTTGTGGCAGTACTTTCTTTTGGTATTAATTCCGGTGCATATGTTGCGGAAATATTCCGTTCCGGTATTATGTCCATAGATAACGGACAGTTTGAAGCTGCGCGAAGCCTCGGACTTACATATAACCAGACAATGATAAGCGTTATTCTGCCGCAGGCATTTAAAAATGTACTTCCTGCACTGGCTAACGAATTTATCGTGTTGTTAAAGGAAACCTCTATAAGCGGTTATATCGGTCTTACCGACTTAACGCGAGGCGGTGACATTATACGAAGCATTACTTATGACGCTATGCTTCCTTTAATAGGCGTCGCTTTAATTTATCTCATACTGGTGATGATTCTTTCGACACTGGTAAAGAAACTGGAAAGGAGATTACGAAGCAATGAGCGAAACTAATAATATGTCAGATATTCTCCTTGAGGTAAAGGGACTGCGAAAAGTTTATGACAAGCATGTTGTTTTAGATAATATCAATACAACTGTGCACAAGGGAGAAGTTATTGCAATTATAGGTCCTTCAGGCTGCGGTAAGTCAACATTTTTGCGTTCTCTTAATATGCTTGAGATACCGACTGCCGGACAGGTTCTTTTTCACGGAACAGATATAACGGACAAATCTGTTAATATTAACGAAATCCGCGAAAAGATTGGAATGGTCTTCCAGCACTTTAATCTTTTCCCGAATATGACAATCCGCGATAACATTTGTCTTGCACCTGTAAAATTAAAGCTTATGAGCAGGGAAGACGCTGTAAAAAAAGCTGATGAGCTGCTTGCGCGCGTAGGCTTAAAGGATAAGGCTGACACTTATCCGGCAATGCTTTCCGGCGGACAAAAGCAGCGTGTTGCGATTGCACGTGCAATGGCTATGAATCCTGAAATTATGCTTTTTGATGAGCCTACCTCGGCTCTCGACCCTGAAATGGTGGGCGAGGTTTTGACAATTATCAAAGAGCTTGCTGACTCAGGAATGACTATGTTAATCGTTACTCATGAGATGGGCTTTGCAAAAGAAGTAGCAAGCAGATGTATGTTCTTCTCCGACGGTATGATTACTGAGGAAAACGAGCCTAAGGCGTTTTTTGAGAATCCTCAAAGTCCAAGACTTAAGGAATTTCTCTCGAAAGTGCTGTAATTAAAAGAATAGTTTTAAAATGAGGCTGCAGCTTTAAGGATTGAATATCTTAAAGCTGCAGCCTCATTTATATATAAACCTATACTCTAACCATTTTAAATACTTTTCAAGCCTTTTCACTGTCTAATACATTTCCAAGCTCTTCACGCGAAGCAATTCCAAGCTTTTCAAATATATGCGACATATGCTTTTTTACTGTTGTTTCTGATATGTATAACTGCTCCGCAATCTCCCTGTTTGACAGACTATTGCAGGCAAGACGGGCAACCTCTGCTTCCCTCTGTGTCAGTCCCTTTGCCCGGAAAAGATAATACCGCTGTTCAGCCGACATCTCTTCACTCTTTTCGTCGTCTTTATCCAATAAAGCATCATTTTCTGTCTTAGCTTCTGCTTCGTGCTGCTCTTCCTTTTCTTTATTATCAGGCTTTAAAAATATCCAACAAATCAATCCGTAAAGCAGCGGACGGCAATTTAATGCGATATCCGTTAAAAGATTGTCATACCCCTTGCTGTTATTCAGCCGTGAAAACAGAAATAAAAATGTTGCCAGATATCCGACAGTAACCGCATTTTTGCTAAATGCTTCAAGCACTGTATTCCTGTTTCTTTCCGTAATTATTACAGGCATGGAAAACAATACCATACCGCAAAGAACAGCCAGTATTCCTCTTATGTCAAGCAAAAGTTCTATCTTAAACCCCGCAATCCATGCAATAAGCAGAAAATATATCAAAACAACTGACAGTTTTGAAATATATTTTTTCATACAGTTCTCCATTTCTCTAATCGTTAATATAATCAATCTTTCTGCGCTTCAATGCCGCCAAAACGGGAAGAAGTATAAGGCATAATGCCAGTGCATAGACGAGTGTAATCATTGCTACCTCACAATTCATTAAGAGAGTACCTGCGTCTACTCCTTCCCTTGCCTGCCCGCCAAATATAATCATAATGGAAAATAATGTCATAAATATTCCACTGTACAATAATGTATTCATGGCAAGCTTTACCGCCTCAATACTTCTGTTAATCTGAACAAGCGTTGTCTCTTTTTTACTGCCGGCAATAGAAATTGCTTTCAGAAAATCCTTTCCCAGACCTGACACGCATAACATAGGAATAACTATTACTGCAAGCAATACAAGACTTGGAAAATCCAATAACATCTGCCACGATATTCCACCGCAGAATACTACCATAAGTACAACTGCCGCAAATACCGAAATGGCTGAACCCACCGTAACCATAATAATCCTCCGTTCCGCCGTCTTAACGGCATTTATTTTTATTTGTTGTATTAAATGTAACACCTTATACACAAAAATAAAATACTACCACACTGAAATATGGTAGTATTTTAGGTAGTATATGGTTTATTTCATGTTCTTTCTGATACGGCGCATTTCTTCATCTACAGAATCAACTCCGTTATAGCTTCCGCTGTCTTTTCTTTTACGTTTATCTTCTTTATATGCATTTGAAAATAATGTCTTTGCCACAAAACCTGCGCCTCCGAATATAAGCACAAGCATAACAATCCATTCGTATAATGAAACAGTTACCAAATGTATACTCGTATTCATAATAATAGAAGCAACGATTAATATAACACTCAATACCGTAAACAGCTTAGACGGAAATGACGCTCCCGTTGCAAACATCCACACAATTCCGATAATAAATGGAACCATTATAAGTCCTGAATTTACCCTTATGCCTCCAAACATAATAGAACCTCCGTAGCCGAACCAGCCTGAAGATACTACTACCTTCTGTGACAAAATAAATAAT
>JAGAJD010000007.1 GCA_017626275.1 Lachnospira sp. | reverse complement strand
GGCGGTAACGGAGACGACATCACACGGCACAGCAGTAACACAGCCTGCAACGACAAACAGAATACCACAGCCGACAACACAAAAGCCGTCCATACAATACGGAGACATCGATGCGACGACAAGAACAGACCCTGATGGTGTTATAAGGACTGATTCGGATAGAACGGCAATCGGAGAGTGGTGATAAATACCACTGCTTTTCTCATATTTCAGCTTATGTATGTTACAGATGACAGCTTTATATGAACCATTCACACACCAATTAAAGTACAAAATTCCATTTAAGTATGCCATTGACGGACAAGACTGTCCGCCACCGACATACATAAATGGAATTTTGTTCGTTAAACGGTGTATTTCATTGGTTCATATAAAGCTGATATCCTGTAAAACGTATCGACTCTGAAATATACAAAACAACGGATTTCTAACTTGAGATATCTGCGGATAATTACTTACCGTAGTGTGTCTCGTTGTATTCCTTAACTCGCTGCTGGATTCTTTCAACAGGGCTTAACAGTGTGCTGATTGAAGAATCATGATTTAAGGTATCAATAAGAAGTGCGATGTATTTGCTCATATCAACATTGATGTACCAAGGCTTAGAGAGAAGTTCCTCAGGCTGGTATACAAGGTTAGTTGTGAGAACTCTGTCGATAATTCCGTTCTCATAAGCTTCATCGAATTTCTTTAAGCCGTTAGTAAAAAGACCGAAAGTAGTAGCACAGAAAACTCTGTTTGCCTTTCTTCTCTTTAATTCGGCTGCAACGTCAATCATACTTTCACCTGAAGAAATCATATCGTCGATGATAACAACATCTTTACCCTCTACGTTAGAACCTAAAAATTCATGTGCAACAATAGGGTTGCGTCCGTTAATAATTTTTGTGTAATCTCTTCTCTTATAGAACATACCCATATCAAGACCAAGTACGTTGGCAAAGTATACAGCACGTCCCATACCACCTTCATCAGGGCTGATTACCATCATATGATCGCTGTCGATGTGAAGGTCGTCAACGCCGAGCAAAAGATATTTGATAAACTGATAAGTGGCAGAAACAGATTCAAATCCTTTTAAAGGAATTGCGTTCTGTACACGCGGGTCATGTGCGTCAAAGGTAATAATATTATCAACACCCATGTCTGTAAGCTCTTTTAAAGCGAGCGCACAGTCAAGTGATTCTCTTCCTGAACGCTTATGCTGTCTGCTCTCGTAAAGGAAAGGCATGATAACGGTAATTCTTCTTGCTTTTCCGCCGGCAGCAGCGATAACTCTCTTTAAATCTGCATAGTGGTCGTCAGGCGACATGCGGTTCTTGAAGCCGCATAAAGAATATTCAAGGCTGTAATTGCATACGTCAACCATGATATATAAATCATATCCACGTACGGAATCGTTCAAAACGCCTTTACCCTCTCCGGAACCAAATCTAGGGGTGCTTGCACTGACAAGATAAGAATCTCTCTTATATCCGCTGAAAGCCAGTGTTGATTCACTTTCGTGATCGCGCTGTTCTCTCCAGTCAACAAGATATTTGTTGACCTTCTCACCAAGCTTTGTACAGCTTGCTAAGGGAATGATACCTAAAGTACCGTATGGGATTGTTTGTGTGTGACGTTCGTCTCGTGGCATAATAATAGTCCTCCGTTTGTAATCAATTAATAAAAACACATATAAAATATATCATTCTTTTCAGAGAAGTCAATCATTTCCTAAGGTTTTTGTCCTGTTTTTTTCATAAGACGTATATCGGCACCGACAAGCTTAAGCATTTTGTAGGCACTTGTAAGCCTTGAAAAGATTCGCTCTGAATAAGTATTCCTGATTTCAGAAAGAGACAGGTTAGTGGAAATAATAACACTCCTGCGGCGCAGAATACGCTCATTAATGCAGTAAAACAGCTTTGAGTGGGTATAGCTGTTGCCAAATTCCGTTCCTAAATCGTCAATAATCAGTAAATCACAGTCTAATATATAGTTACTGTCAAATGAAGCGGCAGAGGTATCGGGTTTATTGAAATCCTGCTGCTCAAATTTCTGGAACAGCTCAATAGCTGTCAGATAAATAACGCTGTGCGATGTATCTAAAAGCTCTTTTGCGATACAGTTGGTTAAAAATGTCTTGCCAACGCCCGTGTCGCCAAAAAGCAGCAGATTATCGTACTGCGCATCAAAGTTATCAATAAAAGTATGGCATATTGAAACGATATTCTGCATATTATTGTAAGGTGTAAGCCCCAAACCGGGGATAGGAGTTTTTTTGTCATACCATTCAAAAGAAAATGTATCAAAATTCTCACTGGCAATAATATTTTTAAGGTTGGAGTCGCGGTATACAAGATCAATCGCTTTTTTGGTAAAGCAGGAGCATTTCTGCTGTCCTATATAGCCCGTATCATGACATTCGGTACAGGAATATACAGGCTCTAAATAGTCCTTCGGCTTACCGATGGAAGCAAGTAAATTTTCCTTGCGCCTGTTTAGTTCCTGTAAATGGGCTTTATATTCAGTGCTGCTGCTTAAGCCGCCTATTATGGCGGTGGCAGCCTCCATAGAACTGGATATAATCTCATTTTCAAGGTCGGCAATCTCAGGACAGGCAGCAGTTACTTCTGAGTAGCGCTCATTTTGTAAATGCTGGTTTTTTGTTCGTATTGCATCGTAAATACGCATGACTGCATCATGCTGAGAATTGGTCAGCCCCATTGCGGACTCCTTTCTTTTATACATTATTGCTGATTAATGCGTTTTCTAAACTGTCAATATCTGTATCACGCTGGTGGAAATTGTTAAAGCGGTTTGTGCTGCGTGCGGCAGAAACTGAAGGCGTATTCTTTTTGGAACGCAGAAGCTCATATTCGGCATCTGAACGGCGTATGTCAGCAGCAGTTTTTACAT
>JAGAJD010000082.1 GCA_017626275.1 Lachnospira sp. | reverse complement strand
GGCAATGAGGGAGAGAAGCGTAGATTTGCCGCAGCCAGATGGACCCACAATAGAGGTGAAACTGCCCGGCTGTATGGAAAAGCTGATATTTTTCAATGCAGGAGTTTCACCCTTTGAGGTGTGGTACGAGTAAGAAACATTTTCAAGAGATAATATTGAATTCATAAAAAACAGCCTCCACTACTTTGTAATTATTTTATGAATTTCAACAAATTATGGTGCTATGTAATTACAAATTATTATTCATTGTCTTTCATTTTGCTTTTTATATCACGTATAACAAAAAATGCAATTATGCTTGAAAGCATTGCTGTAAGAATATTGCTGGCAGCCATAACAATACCAACGCTTTCGCTTCCGAGAGTTGTGAAATTCTGCAACGCCCATAAAATCGGGATACGGAATACAAATACACGGCAGAAGTTGCACAGGAGTGTGAGCTTTGTTTTGCCGAATCCAAACAGCAGTGCCATAACGGCACAGTTAATTCCGAGCGGTACGCAGCCGCCGAAGGAATCATAGCGGAATACCCTGATGATAGTCTGCTGGAATTCATAATTAAAACCTTCCGTACTGTTGGCAAAAATATATGTAATCGGTTCGATAAAAGTATTTAAAAGAATATAACCGATTAAACCGATGGAAGCGTTAATAATCAGCAGCCGCCAAAATGTTCCAAGCGCACGTTTTGTATTTCCGGCACCGAGATTCTGACTGATAATAGAAGAACCTCCGTCCTGAAAGCCGTTCTGTATCTGTGTTGTTGTGCCGTTAATATTGTTAGAAATGCCTAACGCACCTACTGTAACAGAACCGTAATTTTTGCTCATCGAATTGATTACCGTTTTTCCCATTGCAAATGCGACTTTTTCAACGATTACAGGGAAAGAAAGGTTAAGCATAGGCGCAACAATATTTTTTTTGAAGGAAATGCTTTTTTTGCTGAAGGTAAACGCATTTTCTCCGGCACACAGGTTTTTGATTGCCATAATAAAAAGAAAGCCCTGTGAAATTACGCTTGCAACGGCAATCATTGTAATATCAGCATTAAGTCCGTAAATAAAAACTGCCGTAATTGATAATTTTAAAATAATAACAAATGTATTCAGGCGCAGGATTCGTTTAGAATTTCCGCGGGAACGCTCAATGGCGATATATACATTGTTAAAAAAGCTCAGAACCGTTGAAAACATAGTTACAATAAAATATTTGGTTCCTATGTCAATAAAGTCCGCCGGTGTACCGCACAGACGCAAAAGTATTGGTGTAAAAGGTACCATGAGCAGCACGGCACAGGAAATTATTGCACATATTGTAAGCAGCGTGCTTAATCTTTTTTTAACAAGAGTGTAATCACCTGCACCATAGGCTTCACTTATTTTTAATGAGCTGCCGACGGCAAGTCCGGTTCCGATAGCGCTTATCATATTCTGGAGCTGCGACAAATATGCAACGGCAGATACGGCAACCGCACTTACATGAGACGCCATCATCGTATCCAGAATATTAAAAAGGTGGTTTATAAGCTGAAATACGGATAAGGGAATACACACATAAAAAATAACTTTCCACAGATTTCCCGTAAGGGCAAATTCCCTGAACTTTTTGTCCTTATCGGAAAGAACTGCACCAGATTCATTTGTTTTCATAAATAATCTCCATTCCATTCGTGTTATGATATATAATGTTAAAGCAAAATATATGTAAATTCTATGGAAAAATCGCTGATTTTGCGTGAAAATACAGAAAAAAGCTCCGCCAAAACGGCAGAGCTGAAAATCAATAAAAAAATAAAGCTTCCGATGGGAATCGAACCCACAACCCCTTCATTACGAGTGAAGTGCTCTACCTTTGAGCCACAGAAGCATATAAAACAAACTGGAAATCACTAAATAAATATAGTATAATTTTATTATTATGTCAAGAATATTTTTTTCCACTTTGCTTAAGAATAGTAACATTGAGGCTTTATAAAACGCTAATTTAAGGGGAGGAAGCATTATGGGAGAAAATATAGAAAAAAAAGAGAAAGAAGAACAAAAAGATAAAAAAATTGAAAACTATGGTCAGGTTACTTTGGATAATAACAGTAAGCATGGTAAAATACAGCTAATGACTATTATCGGAGAGATTGAGGGACATGATGTGCTTGCGGCAACGAGCAAGACTACCAAATATGAGCATATACTTCCTCAGCTTGCGTCTATTGAGGACGATGAAGAGATTGACGGAGTACTTTTTCTTATAAATACGGTTGGCGGTGATGTTAGTGCAGGGCTTGCGCTGGCAGAAATGATTGCGTCCATGACGACGCCGACTGTTTCGCTTGTACTGGGAGATTCGCACAGTATTGGTGTTCCGCTTGCAGTAAGTACCGATTATTCGTTTATTGCACCGACGGCTACGATGATTGTACACCCTGTCCGTATGAACGGTACGATTATAGGAGCACCGCAGACCTTTGACTATTTTCAGCTTATTCAGGACAGGATTGTTAATTTTATATCAAGCCATTCGGATATTGGAAAAGAAAAGCTGGAAAAAATGATGATTAATACAGGAATGTT
>JAGAJD010000081.1 GCA_017626275.1 Lachnospira sp. | reverse complement strand
GCCGGAAGGATGGAGTTTCCGGGCTTAATTACAGACTTACTTTTCTTTTCAGTACACCCTGTCATCATTACTAATACCATAAGTATTGCAATAACTGCTTTAATTCGTTTTTTTGTTATATTTTTCATTATTTTGTACTCCAAATATAGTTCACGCTTTCATGGGCAATTCTATCACAACCGTGCTGTATATGCAATTCCTGCCACAAATTTTATCCTCTTATCATTCTGCTCTACCACTTTTTCAAGTTTTTCTTTTGTTTTAGGCGGAATCCATGCCTTACTTGAATTAAAATAGTAATTCATTACCTTCCAGAACTTCTCCGGAAACGCAAACAGAGACGCAAGCAATGCCAAATCAGTTTGATTGATTGGTTTTACCTTGTCGTATTCATCTATCATCTTATATGCTGTCGTAGTATCCCAGTCATATTTTTCAAGGATTTTACGCATGAATTGATATAAATCGCTGACCTGACACTCATTTTTACAGCGATCAAAATTAGTAACCGCAGCAGCTCCACCAGTAAACAGAATATTGTGATAATTATAGCTGCCATGACATAACTCACCTGTTTTCTTAGCATCAAAAAACCTCTCATCAAACCGTGAAGCTTCAAGCAGTTTAACTGCCTCTGCCGCTTCTCTATAAAAGCCGCCTATATTTTTATATGCAGTCTGTTCAAATTCTGACTTTCTTTTTTTGCTTTTTAGATAATTTCCTGTGAGTTTTAATTCTTTCATATGACGTGCATATGTATCTCTCATCTCTGTTTCCTTATTATTATCAGGCTCTAAGACTTCCGCAGCCGCCTGTTTTAATATCTGCTCCGATACATCAGACAGGACGTTGTGCAGATTTGCAAGCGTTTTCACCGCAGTACAGATATCTTCAATATCACGCACATTACATTCCCTGCCGTCAAACCAGTTCTTGACCACAAAACGTTTTCCCTCTTCATCTGACGTTATCAGCCCGTTACTGCTGTTGCGAATATATGTATCAACCCGTCCGAACCCGTTTTCCGACACCATCGAGGTTATTAAATCTTCACGCTCATAATATTTATCATTTCTTTCACATTCCAGAAACAGCTTTATTCCCTTATCAGTATAAAGAATCATGCCGCCGCGTCCTCTTGAAACACGGTCAACCCTTAAGTCATACTGCTTTAGCACATCTAAAGATTTCTCATTCATACTCTTCCCTCCCACATATCTGTCTTATCATATGTGGAAGAACGTACAAAAATTACATTTTGTTACTCCAAATGTTCTATCATCGCAATCAGCGTTGCCTTATCGTTGAGCTTTGGATTTTCAATAACAATATAAAGCAGTTCATTTAGTGTCTTTCCTATCTGCGATCCTTTTAACCCATATTCCATCAAGTCATTTCCCGTAATATCAAGGTCTTTCACCGAAATGCAGTCGCCCCTGCTTATAATATCATTATACATTCTTTCTATCGTTGCAAGATGCTTTCTTTTTGATGTCATGGGTATTCCCACCACCTGCTCTGCTGTATCAAGAAGTGCTTTTTCATGCTTAAAAATCAACGGCATAAGCTCTTTTCCTGCATTGTGAATAGCCTCTCTTACCGCAGGCTCATTTTCCTCAATGGCGTCCTTCGTGTGTTTTATAAGCTTTTCAACAGTGTCTATCGTATAGTTATCAAGCTTTAAAGCTTTTAATGCAGCTTTAGCCTCCTGATGCCCTGCATGGTGGAAAAGCGCCGCATATCTTAATACTGTGTCAGCCTCCGTATTCTTTAACATACATTGTATCTGCCTTGAATACTTTCCTGACAGCAGCTTATCTGCCGCAGGCACCGCCACTTTAAAAATTCCTGTCTCATAATAGCGCACAGTATATTCCGGGTGAGCTGACAGCAGTGTTTTGACAAGCTCAACCTGTATTCTCTCCATGCTGATTTTCCCGATAGACGGCGCAAGCTCATGAATAGCCGCATATGTCTTATCCTCTATCAAAAATCCTAACTGTGCAGAAAACCTGATGGCTCTCATCATACGAAGTGCGTCTTCCGTAAACCTCTCTTTAGCATTACCGACACAGCGTATTACTTTTCTTTGAATATCTCCGATTCCGTCAAATTCATCAACAAGACCGCTTTCATCGTTGTATGCCATCGCATTAATCGTAAAATCACGCCTTTTTAAATCTTCTATAAGATTTCCCGAAAACTCAACTGATTCAGGGTGTCTTCCGTCATGGTATTCTCCGTCAATGCGGTATGTAGTCACCTCGAAGCCCTCTTTATCAAGCATAACGGTAACAGTTCCATGTGCAATCCCCGTATCTATTGTTCTTGCAAACAGACCCTTAATCTCCTGGGGCGTCGCTGAAGTCGTTATATCCCAGTCGTCCGGCTCTCTGCCTAAAATGCTGTCTCTGACGCAGCCGCCCACCGCATACGCTTCAAAACCTGCTGCCTGTATTGTATTTATAATACTGCGCACTTTTTCCGGCATATGGATTACAACGCCG
>JAGAJD010000080.1 GCA_017626275.1 Lachnospira sp. | reverse complement strand
TATCCGGCTCGCAAACATATACAGAGCTGTATCCGAAGAAATATGACGATCCATATGTGCCTGTTCCTGAAACGGCATATGACTGCACATTCCAGTCATTTGAATCCTCCATTGTAAGCTTCACCATACTTGCAATATCATCGTCCTCAAGACTTGTCTGAATCAGATTGCGGACTGTATTTAATACATTATTATAATTATACAGAATCGCAGGCGAAGTCACTTTATCAATCAACGCCTGTATAACAAGCATCTGATCCTCTCCTCTTCTGTTATCTCCTCCCGGCACTGACTGTCTTTCTCTGCAGAACGCAAGTGCTCTTTCTCCGTCAAGCACATTTTTTCCTTTTACGAAATGAAATGGAATATCGCTTGTGTCCGCACTTGTTGTAAATTCAATATCCGATTCAACTGTAATTCCACCCAATGCATCTACAATTTCTTCAACACTTGTAAAGTTTAATCTTACAAAAAAGTCAATATCCCAGTTATTATACAGTACACTCAGCGTCTTCATTGATGCGTCAACACCGAAATTCCCGGCATGTGTAAGCTTATCCTTTCCGACACCCGAACGAAGCGAATATACATTCACATAGTAATCTCTTGGAGTATTGACAAGAAGTATCTGCTTTGTCTTTGGATTAACCACAATAAGGATATTAACATCGCTTCTTCCTGCCTTATTTAATTCTCCACATTCGTCATTTCCTGAAAGATATATTGTAAATGTGTCTGTAAGCGTATTCTTTTCAATAACAGGACGTTCCATAACCGTTCTGTAATACTCGTTTGCAAGTACTCTTGTCTTTTCGCTGAAATCAGGATATTCGTCTTCAAGCGTTGTCACATAGGATTCATTCAAAATAAGAGCACCAATTTCTTTAGTATACAAAGCTTCCACCATTTCCGGCAAATCATTGTACTGCTTAGTCGAAATCTTTTTATTTAACGATTCATTAATCGTTTTTATATATGAATCAGTATTTTCTCTGTCTAATACAGAATGGTATCCAAACACATAGTCTTTAACATCTGCAATCGTTTTGGCTTTATCACTTTTCAGCACATAAATCGAAATTACTTCAGTTTTAATATTGGTACTGACATAATTCATCGCTTCTTTTCCCTGATAAATATATACATCACCTATAATTAAAACCACCGTGAGTAAAAGTGCAACAACTCTTGCAATCCACCTTGCCCATTGAAATCTTATAAACTGGACATATAAAGCCAGTCCTGACAGCAAAATCAAAACAACAATCGTTATAATTTCTGATTTAACCGGGAAAATGTCAATCCAGAACATCATTCCGATAAATGATATACCTGCAAGAATCTGAATAACCGAAACAGCAATTCCAAGCCATTTCACCCATGCAGCTTCTTTTCTGCTACGTGTCTCCTCATTGTTTACTTCTGTACCTGACATAAATATTCTCCTTATATAATAATACTGTTAATAGCAAAAACGCAAAATACATTATACACTATAAATATATCAAATGCAAAATATATTTTAAAATTTTATATTATCGTCATAATTTTGCATGACAGAAATGTAACGTATTGAGAACTTTGTCGATATAGTGTACAATACATTAAGATTGTTTTTGGAATATACTGTATTGAAACGGAGATTGATATTAATGAATATTTCACATATTGGATTTATAGGATTTGGATTAATTGGCGGCTCTATTGCAAAGGCACTGAAAGAATTCTACCCGGACTGCCATATTGTTGCCGCAAGCCGTTCTTTGGAACCTCTGCTTAAGGCAAAGGAGGAAAATGTTGTTGATGTTGTATCTGAAGGTGTTACCGATATTTTTTCTGCCTGTGATATTATTTTTATCTGTACACCGGTAGTTACAATTACTAAATATTTAGAACAGTTAAAGCCTGTTATTAAAAATGACTGCATAATTACAGATGTAGGCAGTGTAAAGGGTATCGTACACCAGGCTGCCGCAAAGCTTGATATGGAGAAATATTTTATCGGAGGACATCCGATGGCAGGCTCCGAGCTTTCGGGTTATGCACATTCTTACGCAGGACTTCTTGACGGTGCCAGATACGTCATAACTCCGTCCGAAAAGACTTCCAAGGAACACCTTGACGCATACATACAGCTTGTAAAAGACATTAAGGCAGTACCTATCGTTATGGATTATGAAACACATGACTATTCTGCTGCTGCCATAAGCCATGTTCCGCACCTTATTTCCGCTGCGCTCACAAAGCTTGTAAAGGATTCCGACTGTGATGAGGGTTACATGCACCTCTTAGCCGCAGGCGGCTTCAAGGATACTACCCGTATCGCTGCTTCCTCCCCTGAAATGTGGGAGCAGATTTGTGCTTCCAACCTGGCGGCAATCACAAGTCTGTTAGCCGATTACATTGATTTATTAACAGAAATGAAGAATCAGCTTAATAATGGAAACTATACTTACGTGAATGAACTTTTTAATGAAGCAGGAAAATACCGCAACACTTTTTAATTAAGGAGATTTCTAAACTATGAAACACAAAACCCATTATAAAAATATAGAACAGCGGAGACGTCGCCTGAATGTCTCCGCTGTTGTTATTATCTTATTTATTATTGCTCTCTTTGCCGGGCATATTATTTACAACAATCCACAGCTTCTTAAGCGCCAATTTGTAATTTCATCAGATGTTCCTGAGGATACCTCCCTCACTGTCACATTTTTAGATGTCGGACAGGGCAACTGTGTACTCGTTGAATCTGACAGACATTATATGCTGATTGACGGAGGAGATAACTCTCACTCTTCCTTTGTCGTAAGTTATCTGCAAAAGCAGGGAATTAAAAAGCTCGATTACGTACTTGTTTCCCACTATGACGCCGACCATTTAAGCGGAATTATCGGCGTCCTGTATAACTATTCCGTTGACATGCTGCTTACACCCGATTACGAGGGCGATACCAAAACATATAATTCTTATATAAAATGCATTACCTCGCAAAATATTGAGCCTGTACACCCCGTACCGGGAGCTTCCTTTGCCTTGGGAAACGCCACCTTTACGGTCGTCTGCCCTGACGGATATTATTACGAGGAAGAAAACAACTATTCTCTCGGAATCCGCCTTACCGATGATAACAACAGCTTTCTTATTTTGGGAGACGCCATGACAAAAAGCGAAACTGCCATGCTAAAAAGCGGTCTTGATATCACAGCCGATGTATATATGGTCAGCCACCACGGAAGCAGCTCATCAAGCTCCCAAAAATTTTTAGAGGCTGTCAACCCTCAATATGCTGTTATCAGCGTCGGCGCAGAAAATGATTACGGACACCCGACTAAGAAAGTACTCTCACGGCTTGACGCACTCCATTTACAGGTGCTGCGCACCGATGAAAACGGCACTATTACAGCTTACAGCACTAAAGACGGTATTCAGTGGAAGCTTGAAAAATAACCGGCCTCACACCTTAAAGCAGCCGCCGCCCACAAACTCACGTATAATTGAGTCAATAGGTACATTTTCCACACTGCATGGAAGAAAATATGCAAGGAATTTCAGGAGTCTTTTTGCTTCCTGATATTCCGGCTCTTCCTCGCCGATAGAGAATAAAATCGGCTCTACATACGGCTTTAAAACAGACAGCTCATACGGCATTGCTGAATTAAACATAGCATCGGCACCCTCCTGAAACGGGAAAATATTCTTCTCCTCTCCCTTTCTTACGGATTCCCACATAGCCAGTGTCTTCTTAGCGGAAGAACCTCTTGTCCTGTAATCTCTTATAAGACGGCGTATTAATCTTCCGTCCGTTGTTGCCACTCTGTTATGCTCATCTACATTTAACTGAGTAAGTGCACTGATATATATTTTAAACTTACTTTCTTTCGGCAGCATATATGAAAGTTCGTCATTAAGACAATGTATTCCCTCTATTACTAAAATATCATCGTCGCCAAGCTTTAAGTAATCATTGTGATACTCTTTTTTTCCTGTCTTAAAATTAAAGGTCGGCATTGATATTTCCTTGCCCTCAAGAAGCTGCTCCATATGCTTATTAAACAGCTCTATGTCAATCGCATGCAAATCCTCAAAATTATATTCACCGTTTTCGTCAAGCGGTGTCTCCTCCCTCTCAACAAAATAATTATCAACGCTGATTGGGTGCGGCTTATATCCGTTGGCACGAAGCTGTATTGAAAGTCTGTTTGCAAATGTAGTCTTGCCTGATGATGACGGGCCTGCTATCATCACAAACTTTGTACTTTTCTTCTCCCTGATTTGATTCACAATTTCAACGATTTTCTGCTCCTGCAAAGCCTCCTGAACAAGAATCAGCGAATTCATATCATTTTTGGTGATATGCTCATTGAGAGCGCCAACCGTATCAATATCAAGCATATTCGCCCACTGCGTAGATTCCTTTAATACTGTAAACAGCTTCTCCTGCGGTGCAAATTCCGGCACCTCCTCCGGTGCCTCCTTTACAGGAAGCTGAAGCACAAAGCCCTCATCATATTGAAACAAATCAAATGTCTTTAAAATTCCTGTTGACGGTGCCATATAGCCATAAAAATAATCTTCATAACCGTCAAGATTATAAATATTTACATAGGAGCTTCGTCTGTATTTAAAAAGCTTTGTCTTATCTCCCATTCCGTACTTTTCAAACAGTTTAATTGCTTCCTTGGTACGAATCATTTTCTTAGTAATAGGAAGATTCTGCTCTGCCGTCTTATTCATCTGCGCCTTTACCTGCTCTAGAAATTTATCAGTCACAGGAAAATCTGCTTTAAGACTGCAGTAAAGTCCCTTGCTTATTGAATATTCAACGATAACCTTTTTAATAGAACCTTTTGGAGCTACCTTATAAACAGCATAAAGCATCAAAAACACAACGCTTCTTCTATAAGTTTCAATACCAATACTCGTGTTAGTCGTCACATACTCTATTTTCTCATCTGTAATTTCAGTATCACTGATTTCCTGAAGTCTTCCGTCTGTCTTTACAAGGATAATCCTGTTCATGTATTCAGGCTGTGCTTCCTTAACCAGTTGTGCCAATGTCTTCCCCATATTTTACTCTCCATTTCTGCTCAATCTGCCGATTCAGCACATATCAAATTTATAATATTCTAATGCCATGCATATACACTGTTTATCAAACTCAAGCTGTTCAATTCTTTTTTCCAGTGCCTGTTCTCTTCGCTCAAGCCGCATCAGTCTGTCAATTAAATCATTAACTGTCGCAAGCTCCTTTAAGAGACATTTTTTCAGACTTTCGTTTTTTTCCGTTAAAGGCTGTTTACCATATCGGTATTCGGCCTCCTCAATCACTTCATTTGAATAGTCACCACCAAGATAAACACATTCAATAATCGGATAAAACTGTCCCTCTTCCTCAAGCATATTTTCACGCAATATCAAAAATCCATTCTGCTTTAAAAATATTCTGAACTCTCTTATTTCAGACTGCGGAGACACAATTATTTTTGTACGCTTTGTCAGCTTATCAAGTCCTTTTAAAAGAATTGACTGAATCAGCCTTCCTCCCATACCTGAAATTGTAATCGTATCCGCCTCTTCTTTTTCCAGCTTATCAAGCCCGTCCGAAAGACGCAGCGAAATTTTTTCTTCAACGCTATAAGCCTTAATATTAGCTTCAGCCTTCTTAAGCGGGCCTTTTCTTACGTCCATCGCTATAATATGACGGCATATATCATTTTTTGCGAGAAAAACAGGCAGATATCCGTGATCAGTACCAATATCTGCCGATACACCGCCTCTTTTCACAAGTCCTGCTATATACTGCAGTCTTTTGGATATATTT
>JAGAJD010000079.1 GCA_017626275.1 Lachnospira sp. | reverse complement strand
CCGTCAAGCATATCAGTGAGACTTGCCGCAATAAAGATTAATGCTGCAATAATTTTATCATATCCTCCGAAAAAATCCGTATACAAAAACAACAGAAAAAACGGAATCATAAACATTCTTAAAATTGTAAGCTTATTTGGTAAATTCATATTAAACCTTACCTTTCCTAATCATTTACAGGAGTGCCGATTAAATCGTATTCCATTGCACCGGTAATCTCTACTTTTACAATATCGCCTGACATCAGTGAAGCTGATGTGTTGACAAATACATATCCGTCAACATTCGGTGCGTCCTTATAAGAGCGTCCTACATAAGCATCATCATCAGAAATTTTGCCTTCAATCATGACTTCAATGATTTTTCCAACCATATCTGCCGATTTATCAAGAGATATTTCCTGCTGTAACTCCATAACCTCATCACGCCATTGTTCTTTTAATTCTTCATCAATCTGGTCTGCCATATCTGCCGCAGGAGTTCCCTCCTCAGGTGAATATGTAAATACACCAAGTCTGTCAAATTCCATCATATCGGCAAATTCAAGCATTTCCTCATGGTTTTCTTTCGTTTCTCCCGGAAAACCTGTAATAAATGTGGTACGCAGTGCGATATCAGGTATATTTTTACGC
Source organism: Lachnospira sp. (assembly GCA_017626275.1). GTDB lineage: Bacteria > Bacillota > Clostridia > Lachnospirales > Lachnospiraceae > Lachnospira. The sequence continues at coordinate 2,725 of JAGAJD010000079.1, read as the reverse complement.
AGCTTTTCTATAATATTTATCAATTCCTGCTTTGTCGTGCGTCTGCCCATTCTCTTTAAGACAGAATCGCTTGCATGCTGTATCGGCATGTCAAGATAGTTGCACACCTTCGGTTCTGATTTTATTGCCTCTATCAATTCATCATCAATTTCCTCAGGATAACAGTATAAAATACGAATCCATTGCAAATCCTTAATCTGTGCAAGCTTATGCAGAAGTTCAGGAAGAGATTTTTTTCCGTAAATATCTGTTCCGTATAATGTTGTCTCCTGTGCAACAAGAATTAATTCCTTTGCCCCGTTAGCTGCAAGACTTTCAGCTTGCTCTACAAGATACTCCATCGGATAACTCCTGTAACTGCCGCGAATAGACGGAATAATGCAGTATGTACAGTGTTTGTCGCAGCCCTCGGCAATTTTTAAATATTCATAATAGCCTCCGGTCGTTACAATACGCTGATTCTTAATCATAGGAAGTCTGTCGGCACTTTCCACACAGTTATAAGTTCTTCCCTCAAGCACTGCCTGAATAACATCTGCAATTCTGTCATAAGACGAAGTTCCTATAAAGGCATCAACCTCAGAAATTTCTTTAATAATTTCGTCTTTATATCTGTGGGCAAGACAGCCGGATACAACAAGTACCTTGCATTTGCCGTCTTTTTTATGTTCTGCCATTTCTAAAATGGTGTTAATACTTTCCTGTTTGGCATCATTGATAAAACAGCATGTATTTATGGCAATTATTTCTGCTTCCATCTCATCGTCTGTAAATTCAAATCCACGTTCTCTTAAAATGCCAAGCATATTTTCAGTATCTACAAGATTCTTATCGCAACCAAGCGAAACAAACATTACTTTCATCTATATACTCCATTCACTTAATACAAACACAAGGGAAGGCGGCGTAAATATACCTGTCTTCCCTGTCATCTGCATACATTATGTAATTATTTACAGCACTCATTAATAGCCGCTGATACCTGCTCATAGGCTTTAAAAAGTTCTGAAACGGCTTCCGGTACGCCGTCAAAAGAATTATTCCTGAGTATTTCAACCATCGGATTAACAATTTTGTTCATTGAGTCAATGCTTAAGTTACCGCATACACCCTTTAATGTGTGTGCAGCGTCAAAAGCTTCCTTTATCTGACTGTTATTCACGGCATTATTAAGTCTGCCTATTAAATCATCTTCAAGAAACTGATTCAGAAATTCAAAATACATTTCTTCATCATCCAAAAAACGTTCCATGGCAGAATCAACATTAATTCCCGCTTCAATTAATTTATTCTTTATTGTATCTTCCATCGTTCGTCACCCTATCTTTTTATAAAATAGTTTATATGTATTATATTAACATATAAGTCTGACGAAAACAATAATTAATTACTGTTGATTTATTCCAATATTGTTTTTGGTATCTTCAATTTCATATTCCATTTGCGTAACTTTATTATCCTGCGCCAGTGCTACCATGATACGCCGTATGTCTTCAGGAGAAAACATGCCTATTGCCCTTGCAAGATCTGCCTTATTGTCACGGTTTACTTTAAGAACACCGCCTCCCGCTAACGGTATTCTAAGTATATTGCTCTCATCGCTCATGTCACCGAGACACAATGCACCATGTGCATCGTCACAGACAAATGTAACTCCATTATAATTAATAATACCTGATTCGTCTGCAAGCTCATAATAAGGAGCGTGTTTTTTTCCGTCAAATTTATCAAACGGCGTCCGTTCGGTTTTTTCCTCTTTTTCCGCTTTTTCAAACCGTTCTTGCTGTTCAACCTTAATGTCTTTAATAATGTCATCAATATTTTTAATAAGCTTATCCCACTCTTCAATACTTAATTCAGAAGCACCGGTTGCTATTTTAGGCGGACCGTTTTTTATTCTGTCCTTAACAAAGACTGCAAATTCTTCTAATGCCTTATGCCATGATTCATCTGTATTTTCGGAGTCTGCGTTGTATGAAACACATTCCTTGGCAGCCTTTTCTATAAGATTTTCCGTCTCCTCCCCGACCTTTGACATATCAACCTGATATGCCTTTACTGTACCGTCTTCAAATTTCTGTTCTATATATATTGTATTATTATCTTCCGATATGACAGCTTTTAAAAGATATCCGTCATCAATACAATTTTTTACATAGTCGCAGTTCCTTAAAGAAACATTTTGAGGCTCACATTCTGAAACTGCATTTGATATCATGGCTGTGCTGATACTTTCAATGACGCAGCCTCTTCCCATTTTACCAATGCCGGCATATAAAAGTGCCTGTTCTTCAGCAAGACTTAGTTTCTGTGTTTCTGTATCATATTTTGAATTGTAAGTATCTTTTAATTTTTCTTCAAAATCAGTATCCTTTGGTTTCTTAACTGTATTTTTGCTTTCCATCTGCTTCTGATAAAGTCTGTCGCTTGTTCCGTTTATTATCATGCCTGTGCGTCCTCCTTTTTTATAAAACTATATCTGCTTTAGTTTTGCAATAAATGAGTGATATATTCCGAATGATTTTTTGTAAGGATTATTTTTTACTTTACTAAATTTTGTTATATCGTTTATCCATTTATCATACAATAAATACCCCGTCCAGTTGCCCAACCTTTTTTGGTCATTCATAGCAGACTGCGCATATGCAATGAAATCACGCTTATCAAAAAAGCTGCTTACTCCCGCTTTATCACGTGTAACTGCGGCACGCAAATAATCACTTGG
>JAGAJD010000078.1 GCA_017626275.1 Lachnospira sp. | reverse complement strand
TCAACTTTTTTATTTATTATTAAATCCTCAACGAGCTTGTATGTTCTGTCTGTCAGTTCTTGCGTTTTGTTAATCTTTCTATGACCTATAAAGCAGCAGGTATGCTCTCTTATAATTTCATCATTCATTTTATTACTTCCAATTTGTTATTCATTTTATGCTATTATACTCTTTTTCTGTCGTTTAGTCAAGTCAGAGGTTTAGTTTTCATAATAGCGGCACATTCTAAATTAAAGGTTAGAGGTTTATAATAAATGTATATAGCATTTGTTGTTGGAATGTGGGGTGAGATTATGAATAAATTTGATAAAAATAATGCCGAGATTGGAGCACGCATAAGAGAAATCAGGCTCAAAAGAAATATGACACAGGAAACATTATCGGAAAAATCGGGTGTGTGCAATCCTCAACAGATAAGCAATATCGAAAGAGGTTTATCCGGCATGTCGATAGCAAAGTTTAAGGATATTTGCAGGGCGCTTGATATTGACGCAGATTATATTCTTTTCGGTGTTTCAACTCACAATGTCGAAACCGCCCTTAATAAATATATAAAGCAAATGAATAATGAACAGGTTGCAAACCTTTTGGAAATGGTTAAGGCTTACGCCAAGACCTGTGGAATTGATGCAAAATGAATATAAGCATAAAAAGACCGTGATACAGTTGCCACACTCGGCAGCATGTATCACGGTTATTTTTTATAGTTTTTTCTTCAAAAGGGGTTTCAAATAGTTTTTCCTGAAATCTCTCGGTGTGCTGAAGAACTCCGTTTCGGATTTAGTAAATGCTTTAGCGTCTGCCTTTAACGACAGCAACTCCAAAGAGCATATTAAATCTGCAACCTGGAACAGCTTATAGTCAACAGGCAGCACCTTTCTAAACTCAACATTTGAATAGAACACATTAAAAACTGTTGTAATTATCTTTGTCAATTCAACTTGTCCGTTATCATAATAAATGACAATTTCATCGAATGAATTGAAAAAGTCTGAATTACTGTTGATAGTATTTGCAAGGTTTCTTGACAGCTTTGACGTCATTGCGATTACATCTTCACAATCTTTTTTATCAACATAGGTGCAGATATAATTAAAATCTAATCTTCTTGCAAAGTTAAACAGTGCGTGAAAAATGCGTTTTCTTTCTTCCATACGCATTGTTTTATATATTTCCTCACGGCGAATGATAGGGCCTGTATGTACTGCTTTGTAATCAAAATTCAAGTTATGTAAATGACTTTCCAGACCTTTGATGTTATCGGAAATATCTATATCCTGATTATGCAAAATCATTGTAATCAGATAATACGGGGCGTGCGCCTTAAATGGGCCAAAGTCGCCCGACTCATCAATAAATATACTTAATTTTTTGCTCACAGGCACACTCCTTTCTGTGTATATAAAAAGTGGCGGGGAAATTCCCCGCCGTTCGGTGGACCAGGGCTTTTCAGCCAGCCCAAAGAGCAATATTAACATTGCTCTTATATTCTATGGATATTATAACACATTTATTCCGAAAAGTCAATGGATAGGTGAAAAGTTTTCGTTTTTCCATAAAATTCACAGATAAAATGTGTTGCATTTGGGTTATATCCCTCTTGCACTATTATTATATACTATTGTTTTGGATAATGCAATATCTAAAATGTAAATTATCTTGCAGCAACAAATCTAATGGCGGTTAAAGGAATGTAATACAGGGCTACAATCAGCCTCCATATTAAGATTATTCCTCCGATAGCTCCACCGATAAAGAAACTGAAAATAAGTGTTGCAAGCATACCTGATGCCCCGAACAGAGGGAATACAATCAGCCTTGTTATGCCGAAAGGTATTCCGCAGAGTATGAACAGCTTTACATAGTCAACCGTTCCGGCGGAGTCGGTGCAGATATTGATAAACATTGAGTAAAGGAATATTGCGAATAATATAGGTATTACGGTTTTGATTATAAAGTCCTTTGTAATTTGTAATTTCGTCATTCTATTTGCCTCCTTGCTTCAAGTAACAGTTTTCTTGCAACCGTGAATTTTGCGTTGTTCACGGCAGGTATATCACGGTAGCAGGTGTCAAGATTTAGTTGTTCCTCATAATCGAATGTTGGGTTTACTGTCTGATATATTTTCTCGTATGCCTCTTTTACGGCGGTGATATAATCAACCTCACAATTTGCATATTTGGTAATTACATCTGCGATTACAATTTTGATTTCTTCCTCAATTTGCTTGTAGTATTCCGGGCGCAAATACATATCTCTGTATTGACTGATTGAGTTGGCGGATATAGCAGAGAGCATACCGAAACCGTTTCCGTTTGTCTTGCCCTCGATTACTGCTGTTCGTATAAGGTTGTTTGCCTTTGCGTTTGCCTCACCAAAGCCCAATCCGCCTTGTACCTCCGTCAGTACATTGCCGATTAAATTTTCTGTAATGATTATGCTTTCCTCCGTCGCCATAACCGGTGCTGCTTCTCTCGGAAGCTCGGCGGCAAGCGCTGATACATTCATTGTGCTTATTACTGCGGCAGTGATAATTATTTTTGTTATCTTTTTCATATAGACAACCCCTTTCAAAATATAGTCTGCCTATATAAATTATATCATAACAATTTACCCGCGCCCAGCCTCTTGCTAACTTAAAAACGCCGATTTTTCGGGGCTTAACCTGTTAGAAGCGCCTAAAATCATATCAACATTGGATTTGACCGTATCAATTTCTTTTGCTTTTGTTTTAGCCTTTTTATATTCCTCATACAATGCAGATTTATCTTTTTTCAGTTCGGAGAGTTCTTCTTTTAACTGTTTTATGGGCGGATATTTAGCACCCTTTAATTCATTTAGTGCTGCCTCAAACAAAATGATTTCTGCCCTGTGCTTTTCTGCAAACTTCTCTTTGTCCTTTGCCTTTTTGTACTGCTCCATAACAGGCTTGAGCCTTTTATATGTTTCAATGTTTTTTATAAGCAGGTTATGAGAATTGATTTTATTTTCAATGCCTTTTATCTGCTCGGATAAACTGTCAAACTCTTTGTGTATTTTTTCTGCTTCTTGTTCAAGTTCCTCATAGCTGTCTATGTTGTGTTCGGACAGAAAATTTAATGTCATAGCACTTTGCTTCAAGTTCTGTATTTTAGCCCAATGCTCAAAGCCCTTGCTTTCCTGTGCTTTAATGGAATTTTGTATATCTATGATAAGACTAATTCGTTTGTTTATTCTCGGCTGCTTTAATGATTTTGGTCTGCCTGCAATTCTTTCCTTAATGGCTTCAACTGTATAATCTGCTCCCAATGTTTTTGAACGCATATATCGTTCTCTGCCGTCGGTACAGAATGATATATTTTTATTTTGCCTTTTTACTGCATATCCGCTTGCCTCCATAAGGCTTATAAAATCGTCAAAGTCTTTTGCAATGGAAATGTTAAGGTCAACAACAGATTTTAGTTTTGCTTTCCAGCTTGTTCCTTGTTTTGCAGCAGTATGTTCTATATACGATTTGCCTTTACCTTTTGCGTTTCTTATCACAGATAAACCGTATTGCTCACAGAGCTTGTCGCTTGCCTTTCTGATTGCATAATACTTTGGTGGGGTTGAGTGATAATGATTGTGTTCCTCAAAACTCACGGCATTAAATATAAGGTGGTTATGGATATGTCCCTTGTCAATATGTGTTGTCAATACAAATTCATACTTGCCGCCCAAAACTTCCTCTGCAAGTTTCATACCGATTTCGTGAGCTTCCTCCGGCGTGGTCTCTCCGGGCTCAAATGCCTGTATCAAATGATGTGCAAGATTGGGTGAACTTCCTTTTGATAAATCCTTTGTGAACTTAAATTCAAGGTCTGCTGTTTCATACCCGCAGGCATAAGAATCCGCAAGGAGCTTTCCGTCTGTTTTTTCCGGGTCAAGAATATACGCAAAAGCGAGGTTTAGCGTAGATTTGATAGGATGGATCTTTGTAATAGCCATATTTCGTCTAACCTCTCTTTGATTTCCTCAATGTCCTCTTTGTAAATATCGCTTGTGGAATTTACACGTTTTGCAATCTGATTTATGTTCCTGCCGATAGCTTGTAGTTCCTGTATGTACTGCTTAATATTTTTAATATCTGTATAAATGATATATCCGTCAATAGCCATTTTACGCAAATA
>JAGAJD010000077.1 GCA_017626275.1 Lachnospira sp. | reverse complement strand
TTTGAGGAAAAAGAAGAGGCGATTCTGGTGATTGATTCTGATATTTTTTGCAGAACAATAACGGGTAAGCCTGTATAGCCGAAGACATTGGGGCAGAAGGAATTTGTTGATTTGATTCGAGACAAAATGATTGTGTTTGGACTTGGACCGGCGGGAACGGGTAAGACTTATCTTGCTATGGCAATGGCGATTACGGCATTTAAGAATAATGAAGTCGGAAGAATTATACTTACAAGACCTGCGATTGAGGCAGGAGAGAAACTTGGATTTCTTCCGGGAGACTTACAGAGCAAGGTTGACCCGTATTTAAGACCACTCTATGATGCACTGCATCAGATTATGGGAGCGGAAAGCTTTATGGCGAATATGGAAAAAGGTCTTATAGAGGTGGCTCCGCTTGCTTATATGAGAGGCCGTACGCTTGATAATGCATTTATAATCTTAGATGAGGCACAGAACACAACGCCTGCACAGATGAAAATGTTCCTTACAAGAATAGGTTTTGGCTCAAAGGTTGTAATCACGGGTGATTTGACACAGAAGGATTTGCCAAAAGATGTAACATCAGGTTTGGATGTTGCATTAAAGGTGTTATCAAGAGTAGATGAGATAGGCATGATAAGGCTTACAAGTCAGGATGTTGTAAGGCATCCATTGGTTCAGAAGATTGTTAAGGCATACGAAGAGTATGAAAATAAAACTGCCCGCAGAGCTGAGGAATATAAAGGAAAGGGGCAGACAAAGGACAGGAGAAGAAAAAAATATGACAGTTAATATTGAGTATGAGACAGAAATCGAGTTAAAGCTTGATTATAATAAAATTATCAATGATGTAGTGGAAAAAGCAGCAGATTACGAAAAATGCCCGTATGAGATTGAGGTCAATGTGGTGCTTACTGATAATGCGGCAATTCATGAAGTTAATAAGGAGTACAGGCAGGTCGACAGTCCTACTGATGTTCTGTCGTTTCCGATGATAGAATATGCTGCTCCGGCAGATTTTGAAAGTCTTGAGGAAGATATGGAGGAGTATCCGGAGGATTATTTTAATCCTGATACAGGGGAGCTGATTCTTGGAGATATTATGATATCAGTTGAAAAGGTAATGGAGCAGGCTGATAAATATGGACATTCAGAGGAACGTGAGCTTGCATTTCTTACGGCACACAGTATGATGCATTTGTTTGGATATGACCATATGGAGGAAGAAGAGGCAAAGATTATGGAAGCAAAGCAGAGTGAAGTGCTTGAACTTTTGGGAATTACAAGATAATTTACATAGAAAGGCAGGGAAAATATGAGATTGAAAAAGAGCGGAGTGCTGATTGCGGCAGTCTGTCTTATTGCTGTGCTGGGAACTGTTCTGGCAGTGTCGGGAGCGATGAGAAACAGAAAAAATAATGTTGAAACGAATGAATCGGGGGCAGTACAGAATACTGAAAGTCAGAGTACAGCTAAAGAAGAGGTCAAAGATATTCACGCAGGACAGGCACAGAGTATAGTGAGCGGAAAATGGATTGATGAAAAGCAGGCTGAAAATGTTCCTGTTGCGGTGATGTACAGCAATATCAAACAGGCAATGCCGCAGTCCAACATAAGCAAGGCTGATATAGTATTTGAATCACTGGTAGAGGGTGGCATAACAAGATTATGCTGCGTATTTGAAAATCAGTATGATTTGGAAAAAATCGGACCTGTAAGAAGCTGCCGCACGTATTATCTTTTATTTGCAAAAGAATTTGAAGCAAATTATGTACATTTCGGATATTCTGAATTTGCTGCCGATTATCTTGCACAGCCGAAAATGCATGCTCTGGACGGTATGGTATGGTGCAGCTTTTATCGTACAGATGACAGAATTGCACCGCATAATGCATATACATCGTGGTCGGGAATTATGGACAGCGTAAATATTAAAGGATATGGCACGACATATCCAGATGGTTTTCAAAAGCCTTTTACATTTAATGCAGACGAGACAAAGGAGGTCGAGGCTGTAAACGGAACGCCGTGTATGGTTTTTTATCCGGGATACAGGTATAATAATCCGTACTTTGAGTATGATGAAAAAACAAAGGAATATTTGAGATTTCAGTTTGATGGGCCTCAGATTGATGATGAGACGGGAGAACAGTTATCTTTTAAGAATATTCTTGTAAAATATGTTGAGCCGGCTTATTACGAGAACGGTACGCCGAATTATAAAATTCACGGAAGCGGAAAGGGATTGTTTATCACTGACGGGAAAGTGTCGGAAGTGACATGGGTTAAAGAAGCTGAGGACAACGGCCCTACAAAGTACTATTATCAGGACGGCAATGAAATTGTATTAAATCAGGGAAAAACATATATTTGCCAGATAGAAACAACACAGGAAATAACGATTCAGGAAACATTTGAGATTGCTGAGTAGGTGAAAACTATGGAAAATAATAAAGAAATGCTTAATCAGAAGTTGGTGGATATGGCATATCAGGCTATGGAGCATGCATATGCTCCATATTCTCATTTTAAGGTGGGAGCGGCGCTTGTTACGGAAAGCGGAGAATTTTTTACGGGGTGTAATATAGAAAATGCGTCCTATGGAGCTACAAACTGCGCAGAGCGTACTGCGATTTTTAAAGCAGTATCGGAGGGATACACAAAGCTTTGCAGGATTGCCATAGTATCGTCATCGGGAGAAAAAACGCCTCCGTGTGGGATATGCCGTCAGGTAATGGCTGAATTTATGGAGGAGGACGCTGTAATTCTGCTTGCGGACAAGTTGGGAATTTATGAATATTCTTTAAAAGAGCTGCTTCCAGCCGCTTTTGGTGTATAAATATGTAAAAACTGTCAAGAATACTTAAAAATAGATATCGGAATGGAGATTATCATGAAAAAGTATTATTGGCTGGCAGCCGTGGCGGCGGTTTTTATATTATTTCTTGCAGGTTTTGGAGTTGTTGCGTATTATGCGTCAAAGGGAAATGATAAAGATATTGTCAAGGAAGAGACATTTCATTATCAGCCTGAAACAGAGTATGAGAGCAGTGCTGTTTATAACGGCTCTGCGGGGATTTATGCAAATGGCAGGGGGCAGACGGAAAAGGAAAGCTTTTATCTGATTTACAGTGAGGGCAGAGTGTGTATTTACATGGGAGATGAAAAGATATTTTTTGATTATGCCGATGTGAATATGGATACTATGCCGACAGAGATTAGAGAACAGCTCAAATACGGGCTGTATGTGACGGGAGAAGAGGAACTTTATGAATTTTTGCAGACATACAGCAGTTAATTTAAGAAAATGGAGATTTAAATGAAAGCGGATAAATTTAAGTGCGGCTGTGCGGTGGTCGGTGGCGGAGCGGCAGGTATGATGGCTGCTCTTACTGCGGCAGGGCATGGTGTTAATGTAATACTTATAGAACATACAAAGCGTCTGGGAAGCAAGCTTTTGCAGACCGGGAACGGAAAGTGCAACTTTACCAATCTTGATATGGGAAAGGAACATTTTCAAAATGAAGACAGAGAGTTTGTAGGAAAAGTCCTTGAAAGTTTTCAGGTTTCGGATACGCTTGAATTTTTTAAAGAAATCGGAATATATAGCAGGCAGCGGGGAGGATATGTGTATCCTAATTCAGAGACGGCTGCATCTTTACAGGACGCACTGCGCGCAGAGGTTGAAAGAAGTGGTGTAATTGTATATACGGAATGTCAGGTTGAACGGATAAAAAGGGAACGGGGCGGCTTTGTGCTTGAGACAAATCAGGGCAGGATTAATGCGGATACGCTTATTCTTGCAACTGGCTCAAAAGCTGCACCGAAGACAGGTTCTGACGGTTCCGGCTACATATTGGCAAAAAGCCTTTCGCACAGTATTATAAAACCGCTTCCGGCGCTGGTACAGCTTACTTCGGATAACAGGCAGTGCAAGGTTATGGCAGGTGTCAGAAGTACGGGACGTGTTACGATTTATGCGGACGGAAAGAAGCTTGCGGAGGATTTGGGAGAAATACAGTATACAGAGTATGGAATTTCAGGCATTCCTGTTTTTCAGGTGAGCCGCTATGCGGTTAAGGCAAAGGACAGAAAAAAAGAGGTGCTGGCGGTAGTGGATATGCTTCCTGAGTTTTCGGAAGAAGAATTGCGTGAGGATATAAGAAAAAGGCTTGAAAAAGAAGAAAATAAAGATATTGTTTCTTTTTTTGCAGGACTTTTAAATAAAAAGCTTGTGCAGGGTGTGGTAAAAAGCGTAGGAGCGGATATGAATATGACTGCGGGGCAGGCAGGAGAAAAGAAGCTTTACAGACTTGTACGGGAGATGAAAGAATATTCCTTTGATATTACGGGCAGTCGTTCTTATGAATATGCGCAGGTTTGTCAGGGCGGCGTTAAGCTGTCGGAAGTCAATCCTGAATCTATGGAGTCAAGGCTCTGCAGGGGTTTGTATTTTGCGGGAGAATTACTGGACGTTGACGGAAAATGCGGAGGGTATAATCTTCAATGGGCATGGAGCAGCGGTTATCTTGCAGGAAAATCGGCAGCGGAGGTATGTAATGATTAGAATAAATCAGATTAGTTTAAGACCTGACCATAGTCAGAAGGACTTGAAAGCGGCAGTTTATAAGGTGCTCAGGCTATCTAAAGGAGATACATGTAATATAGCTGTGTTTAAGCGTTCTGTTGATTCAAGACATAAGCCTGATGTAATGTATATTTACAGCGTTAATGTGACAGAGCTTATGCTTGCAGGCAAAAAAGCGGTTAATGAGGAAAGCTTTGTTAAAAGGCTTAAAAACCGCAACGTGCTTACAGTGTCGGAGAACGTATATCAATTCCCTGTTAAAAATATAACAATATCAAGGGAGGAGCAAAGACCTGTAATTATAGGCTTTGGACCTGCCGGAATTTTTGCTGCTCTTAAGCTGGCTGAGGCAGGCTTTCGCCCTGTGGTATATGAGCGTGGACAGGCTGTTGAGGAGAGAAAGCGTTCAGTTGAACGTTTTTGGAACGGCGGAGATTTAAACACTGAGTCAAATGTGCAGTTTGGCGAGGGCGGTGCAGGAACGTTCTCGGACGGCAAATTAAACACGATGATTAAAGATCCGAGCGGAAGAATCAGGGAGGTATTAAGGATTTTCGCAGAGTATGGCGCAAATTCTGATATTTTGTATGTAAATAAGCCGCATATCGGTACAGATGTGCTGTCTGATGTGGTGAAAAATATAAGGAACAGGATAATAAGTCTCGGCGGAGAGGTGCATTTTAACACACGTTTTGAAGAGCTTGTTATAAGCGGCGGCAGGGTTGCAGGTGTAAGGCTGAGTGATTTGGTGGCAGGAACAAGCTTTACAAGAAATTGTGAGAAGGTTTGTCTGGCAGTGGGACACAGCGCAAGAGACACGTTTAAACAAATCTTGAAAGAGGGGATTTCCATGCAGCCTAAGGCTTTTGCTGTGGGAGTTCGTATGGAACATCTTCAGGAATTTATTGATTATAATGCATACGGCGATTGTGTGTATAAGCTTCCGGCAGCAGATTATAAGGTTACATATCAGACGGGAGCGGGAAAAGGCGTATATTCTTTCTGTATGTGTCCGGGCGGATATGTTGTCAATGCGTCCTCTGAGCCGGAGCGCATTGCTGTCAACGGAATGAGTTATTCGGGAAGAAGCGGAAAAAATGCAAACAGTGCAATAATCGTGACTGTTACGCCGGAGGATTTTGGCGGAGGTGTGCTTGACGGTATGGAGTTTCAAAGAAAGCTTGAAGGACTCGCCTATCAAAAGGGTGCAGGGAAAATACCTGTCCAGTTATTTGGCGATTTCAGACAGAATCGTGTAAGTACAGGTTTTGGAGCAGTTACGCCATGCATAAAAGGAGCGTATGCGTTTGCTGATTTAAATGAGGTTCTGCCGAAGTTTTTGGCAGATTCCTTAAAAGAGGGAATAACAGGCTTTGGGCAGCAGATTCGCGGGTTTGATATGGAGGAAGCTGTGCTTTCGGGAGTGGAGACTAGAACCTCAAGTCCGGTAAGAATACTTAGAAATGAAAACTTACAGTCGGAAAGCGTGCATGGCTTATATCCATGCGGCGAGGGCGCAGGCTATGCCGGAGGAATCACCTCCGCCGCCGTAGACGGAATAAAGGTAGCAGAGCAAATTGTATTATAAAAGCAAGTTGGAACATCAAGTCTTCGTGCTTTTTATATTGAAAACATTGTATCGAATATCTGTCTTATATGAAACAATGAAATGCACCGTTTAACGAACAGATTTTAGTGGTTGTATGACAGTGGCGGACATTCATGTCCGTCAAGGGCATACAGCCGCTGAAATCTGTCCTTTAACCGGTGTGTGAATGTTTCATAGAAGACGGATATTCCTACAGCTAATGTTCAATGTGAAAAGTGCGTGACATTTAATGGAAAATAGTGTAAAATATATTAGAATATGCATAAAAGCAGGAGCAAAAAGATGAACAGCGTTAGAGAGATAATTAAGGACAAAAAACGAATTGTAATTAAAATAGGTTCGTCCTCATTAATGCATGAAAGTACCGGAAGACTGAATCTTATGAAAATCGAGAAGCTTGTAAGGATTCTTGTTGATATAAAAAATTCCGGAAGAGAAGTGGTGTTGGTATCATCAGGCGCCATTGCGGTGGGACGTAATTCTATCGGATTACAGGAGAAACCTGACGATTTACCGGTTAAGCAGGCGTGTGCGGCGATTGGACAGGCAAAGCTTATGATGGTATATCAGAAGATTTTTTCGGAGTATAATTCGCTTGCGGCACAGGTACTTCTTACAAAGAATACAATATTAAATGATGTGAGCAGAAAAAATGCGGAGAATACATTTAACGAGCTGTTAAAGCTTGGGGCGGTTCCCATTGTAAATGAAAATGACTCCGTATCTACTTCGGAGATTGAGCAGGTACAGACATTCGGTGATAATGACAGATTATCGGCTATTGTTGCCTCTATTATCGGAGCGGATCTTTTAATACTGCTTTCGGACATCGACGGAATGTATACAGATGACCCTAAGGCTAATCCTGATGCAGAGTTTATAAGCTACGTGGAGAGGATTGATGAGAAGTTAATTAAAATGGGTAAATCAACCTCAAGCAGTAATGTGGGTACGGGAGGAATGGCGGCTAAAGTAGCGGCTGCCATGATTGCAACGAATTCCGGCGCTGACATGGTTATAACTAACGGAAACAGGCTGGAAAATATTATTGGGATATTAAACGGGGAAGATATTGGAACATTGTTTCTCAATCATAAGAACGAACATTTTGAACTGAAAGAATTGATCTGAGACGGCGGGGTGTTAAAAAGGTATAATTTGGAGGAATGAATGGATATAAAACTTATCAGAAATTTTGAAGAGGGTATTTATATTCCGGTAAATGAAAAACTGCTGCTGCAGATAGTAGACCATAATTACCGTCTGGGAAGATTTTTGGGCAAAAAGCTGTTTATATTCAATCCTGTGACTAATGAGCGTTTTGAGATATTACCGGAGATTCATAAGTATGATTTGGCAGAAATAGGCTATGCGTCGGCTTCACATGATTACATTTTGTTTACGTCTGCTAAAAGTATCAATGAGAATGAAATAGAGGTTATTTTTTACCGCTATGATATTAACAGCGGAGAGGGTAAAATAATTCATTCAATGCAGACCAATATTAATCATATCGGCCGTGCTGTTTTATTTAAGGCGTTTGCGTTAGATGAGAATTATTGTATTTTTGAGAAGGTAGAGTATTCTAAAGAAAATTTAAGCAGCACAGGACTGTTAAGTAATGGAATGGGAACGCATAAGCTGCTCTTAAAAGAGGTTCAGGAGAATAAAGAACTTGAGCTTTCGGATTCCGTTATTGCCAATTCGGGGATTGAAAAGATTATTCCATTGTCGGGAAATCTTTGCGTATTAAAAATTGGAAGTCCTATTTTAGAGGAAATGATGTTTTCCGATATGGATACTGTCAGTCATAATCAGAAAGAAATTATTGGAATTGTCAATATCAAACAGTTTATTTCCGAATTGCTGCTTAAAAATGACAGCGGTTTTATTGAAATTCTTGATGAAGGCTCGGCAGATATTACATTTCCTTATGTAAGACAGTATGATAATGAGCTTGTATATTCAAAAGTAGATGTCTCTAAGAAACTTGAAGAGGTCATTATATATGATTATGAAACTAAAGTTAAGAAGGTTAGAATAAACAGCAATATTACGAAAATTTCCGATTTGAATCATACGTTTATTATTAACGGTACGCCATACATTATAAAGAGTACCGACAAAAATACAAAACTGATTAATTTAAATACACAAAAAACAGAATTAAAGTTAAACGGAGAGGTGCGTATCAAATTTATCCGCAGGGACATGATTGTGACACAGAGGCATGTAAAGAAAATGTTTTTTATGCGGAAAGAAAGCTACTACATTGAAGTATTCCGTTATCCCGATATGCATCACCCGATATTTACGACAAGGGCAAAATATAAAGACTGCATTGCATTTTATGAGGATTTGCTGATATTTTCCAATATAAAATAATTGAAAGAGGCTGAAACAATGGTAACACAGGAAACAATTAACCGTATTAATGAGTTGTACAGAAAGTCCAAAGCAGAGGGACTTACAACGGCAGAGGCAGAAGAACAGAAGCGTTTGAGAGCGGAATATGTACAGGCTTTTCGTGAAAATTTACGAGGCACGTTAGATACGATAAAGATTCAGAATCCGGACGGAACAATGATTGATGTTAAAAAACGTCACGATGAAAAGATGAAAAAGAAGCAGCAGGAAGAATTAGAAAGAATAAAGAAAAGCGGAAACTGACAGTGCGGAGATAAGGTCATGACAAAGAAAGAAGCAAGAACTTTTGTAAAAGCGAATAAAGAAAGAATGACCGTCGAGGAAATCAGCAGACTTAGCAGACAGATTACGGATAAAATAACGGCACTCAGGAAATTTGATGAAGCAGAGTATATATTTACTTATGTTAATTATAATCAGGAGGTTGAGACGATTCCGCTGATTAAGCATTGTCTTGAGCTTAAAAAAAATGTTTTGGTTCCAAAGGTTTATGGCAGTTCAATGCATTTTCATCAAATAACCTCTTTAGATGAATTAAAGCCGGGAAAATACGGAATTTTAGAACCGGATAATCAGAAATTATTTAATCCCAAGCAGGGGTTTATGGTAATGCCGGGGCTTGCGTTTGACAGAAACCTAAACAGAGCCGGATACGGCGGAGGATTTTACGATAAATATCTTGCGGACAAGCCGCAGATTTTTAAAGCCGCAGCGGCGTTTCAGTTTCAGATTGTGGAGAGCATCGAAACGGACAGTTATGATTTACGGCCTGATATGATTGTGACAGAACAGGAAATTATTATATAGAAATATAGGAAAGGGAGAAAGCGATGGGAACATTAACGCAGATGGGTATTAATGCAAAAGAAGCGGCTGCACAGTTAGCCGTTACGGGTGTGAATGAGCGTAATGCGGCACTTAAGGCAGCAGCACAGGCGCTCCTTGACAACAGAGAGCTTATAAAGAACGCTAATCAAAAGGATATTGATGAAGCAAAGAAGAATAACATGAAGCCGGCGCTGCTTGACAGGCTGACGCTTACAGATGCCAGAATTGACGGAATGGCGGAAGGCTTATTTCAGATTGTTCAGCTTGATGATCCGATTGGTGAGATTGAATCAATGAAGCAAAGACCGAACGGATTAATGATTGGAAAAAAGAGAGTTCCGTTAGGTGTTGTTGCGATTATCTATGAATCAAGACCTAATGTTACGGCAGATGCTTTCGGACTTACGCTTAAATCGGGAAATGCAGTAATATTAAGAGGCGGAAGCGATGCAATTAATTCCAACATGGCGATTGTCTCCGTGCTTTCGGAAAGTCTTAAGAAATCAGGAATTAATCCTTGTGCGGTTCAGCTTATAACGGATACGGACAGGGCGCTCGTTACGGAATTGATGCATATGAACGAATATGTTGATGTGATAATTCCAAGAGGCGGTGCAGGGCTTATTCAGAATGTTGTTAATAACAGCACAGTTCCTGTTATTGAGACAGGAACAGGAAATTGTCACATTTATGTAGATGAGACGGCAGATTTTGATATGGCAAAAAATATTATATTTAATGCCAAAACGCAGCGTATAGGGGTATGTAATGCCTGTGAGTCGTTAGTTATACATAAAGACATTGCCAAAGAATTTATTCCGCAGCTTGTTGACTGCTTACAGCAAAAATCAGTTGAGGTAAGAGGAGACGAATGTGCGTTAGAAGCGGATAATCGTGTGGTTGCGGCGACAGAGGAAGACTGGGGAACAGAGTATCTTGACTACATAATTTCGCTTAAGACAGTAAGTTCCATTGACGAGGCTGTTGCACATATAAACAAATACAATACAGGTCATTCAGAGGCGATTATTACGCAGAATTATGCTCATGCGCAGCAGTTCTTAAATGAAATAGATGCTGCGGCTGTTTATGTAAATGCTTCTACAAGATTTACGGACGGATTTGAGTTTGGCTTTGGGGCGGAAATCGGTATCAGCACACAAAAAATACATGCCAGAGGTCCTATGGGGCTTGAGGCTTTAACAACTATTAAATATGTAATTTATGGAAATGGTCAGATAAGAGAGTAACATATGAATTTAGATATTAAAACGGGGAATGGTATAATGAAGAAGGGGTATGAAGAGTTTTTTAAAAACTATCAGGAAGCATTTTCTATTATAGAAGAATGTACGGATAGTTATGTGTTTGTCTATGATTTGCAGAAGGATTATTTCAGTGTAAGTGAATCTGCATTAGATGTATTTATTTTTGGAAAAAGTACTTTTGAAAATGCAATACAGTCATTAAGGAGCGTTGCTTATCCAAAGGACTGGGATAACTTGGGAAGAGAGCTTAAGGCAATTAAGGAGAAGGAAAAATCACAGTTTAATATGGAGTTCCGTCTGATAAATACCCGTCATGAAATTGTATGGGTGTCAGGAAAAGGACGCACAGTCTATGATAAAAACGGTACTCCGGCTCTTCTTGTTGGCTGTATTTCAGAGCTTGGAAAGCATAATAAGTATGACAATATAACAAGTCTTTACTGTGAAGATGTCTTAAAAGAGGCATATGAGGAGTGGAGACAGCTAAACAGACGCTTTGGTGCAATTCTGCTGATTGGTATTGACAATTTCAGGGAAATTAATGAAAAATATGGTGTAAAAACAGGCGATGCTATTCTTTTAAGCGTTGCGGAAATTATTACCGACTGCTGTTACGGCGGAAGAGAGAATGTTTTCCGTTTTCGTGGCGATGAGTTTGCAGTTGTATGTATGGGTGAAGAGGGAAAGGTATATTCCGAAGCTAAAAAACTGTATAAGAGAATCCGCAGAAGAATAGACAAGTCTATTGAGAACAACGGATATCACTTATTTTTTACTGTTTCAGCAGGTGCAGCCGAATTTAATACTAAAGAGGATACATATGATTCGGTAATTAAAAATGCCAGATTCGCTCTTCATGCGGCAAAGCTGAATGGAAAAAATACATTTGTTACACATTCTGAAGAAGAGTATATGGCACATATCAGAAGGATTGACATTCAGGAGGAATTAAGAAAATCCATTGAAAACGGCTTCAAGGGATTTGAGGTTTATTATCAGCCTATTATGAATCCTGAGAGCAATACATTGTACGGCTCGGAAGCATTAATCCGCTGGAACAGTGAAAAGTACGGATTTATGTCTCCTGTTGATTTTGTTCCGCTGTTAGAGGAGAGCGCTTTGATTATTCCTCTTGGCAAGTGGGTTATCGAGAGTGCTGTTAAGCAGTGCAGCGAATGGGTGAAAAGGTATCCGCATTTTGTTATGAATATAAATCTGTCGTTTGTTCAGATTGTAAAGAGTGACATTTTAAAGGACGCTATGGAATTGATTGACCAGTATGGTCTGTCTCATGAGCATATTGTATTTGAGGTTACAGAGAGCGGAGAACTTGAAAATAATGCAGCAGTAAAGAATGTACTTAACTCATTTAATAATAAATGTTTTAATCTTGCTATTGACGATTTTGGAACGGGATATTCAAATTTGAGATATATCCGTGATATGATGTTTGGAATTATCAAGATTGACAGATTGTTTATTAAGGATATTAATGAGAGCAGTCAGAATTACACGCTTGTTAAATATGTAACAGAAATGGCTCATAATTTTAATATAAAGGTC
>JAGAJD010000076.1 GCA_017626275.1 Lachnospira sp. | reverse complement strand
TGTTGACGAGCTTCTATACTCTGTGATAAACTAGAACGGCTATGGAAGCGGTCTTTTTTTTATGCCTAAAAAAAAGCCAATTGGTGTAATCTTATACACCTACAAAAATAATGAAAATTGGAGGTGGAAGTTGTGCGCGTTAAGATAACATTGGCATGTACAGAGTGTAAACAGCGTAATTACAACATGACGAAGGAAAAGAAAAATCATCCTGACAGAATGGAAACAAAGAAATATTGTAAATTCTGTAAATCACACACATTACACAAGGAAACCAAGTAATTTGACACAGTGAGGTAAAAGCTATGGGTGAAACTGTTAAAACAAATAAGCAGAAAAAAAGCTGGTTCAAAGGTTTAAAGGCTGAATTTAAAAAGATTGTCTGGCCTGACCGCAAATCACTTGCAAAAGAGACTATCGCTGTTGTGATTGTATCCGTGATTTTAGGAGTAATCATTACGGTAGTGGATTTAGTTACCCGTTTTGGTATCGAGTTCTTGGTTAAATAAGGAAAAGGTGATTGAATGGACGAAGCAAAATGGTATGTTGTCCACACTTATTCCGGCTATGAGAATAAGGTAAAGGCCAACATTGAGAAGACAGTTGAAAACAGAAATCTTCAGGATCAGGTTTTGGAGGTTATCGTTCCGTTAGAGACGGTTGTCGAGATAAAGAACGGTGCTAAAAAGTCTGCACAGAAGAAGATGTTTCCTGGATACGTTCTCATTAACATGGTGATGAATGATGACAGTTGGTATGTTGTCCGTAATACCAGAGGCGTAACAGGTTTTGTTGGTCCCGGGTCAAAGCCGGTACCGCTCACCCCGGCTGAGATAAAAGCACTTGGAATTACACTTCCGGGAACGGAAGCTCCAAAGCCGGTTGTTCAGTTTGCCGGCAAGGTTGGAGACCAGGTAATGATTCTCTCAGGAGCATGGGAGAATACAGTTGGGGAGATTACAGGTATTAATGAAGGCAAGCAGTGCCTGACCATTAATGTCGAGATGTTCGGTCGTGAAACACCGGTCGAGATTGGTTTTACAGATGTAAAGCTTATGTAACAAAAAGCTCATGGGCATATGAGCAACGTGTTAAAGCGTGGGAGAATAAAGCGGCTTCATTTTTGAAATCGTGATTTTCGCCAATTACCACAAAATATTTAGGAGGTGCCTAAAATGGCAAAGAAAGTAACAGGTTATATCAAATTACAGATTCCTGCCGGCAAAGCTACACCGGCTCCACCAGTTGGACCGGCACTTGGTCAGCATGGTGTTAACATCGTAGAATTCACAAAGCAGTTCAATGCAAAGACAGCAGATCAGGGAGATTTAATCATTCCTGTTGTTATTACAGTATATGCTGACAGAAGTTTCAGCTTCATTACAAAGACTCCGCCAGCGGCAGTTCTTCTTAAGAAGGCATGCAATATTAAGTCAGGTTCAGGTGTTCCTAACAAGACAAAGGTTGCAAAGATTTCTAAGGCTGAGGTTCAGAAGATTGCTGAGTTAAAGATGCCAGACTTAAATGCTGCATCTCTTGAGGCTGCTATGTCTATGATCGAGGGAACAGCTAAGAGTATGGGAATTGTCGTAGAAGACTAATATTATTTAAAGTTATAACTGCGAATAATTGATTTGATATATGTGGGAGGAAAGCAGACCCCTTCCGATAATACCACTAGGAGGTTTTTTTAATAATGAAAAGAGGAAAGAAATACGTTGAGGCGGCTAAATTAATCGACCGCACAACATTATATGAAGCTACTGATGCAGTTGCTCTTGTAAAGAAGGCTGCAGTAGCAAAATTTGATGAAACAATCGAAGCGCATATCAGAACAGGTTGTGACGGACGTCACGCTGAACAGCAGATCAGAGGAGCCGTAGTTCTTCCACACGGAACAGGTAAGACTGTTAAGGTTTTAGTATTTGCTAAGGGTGCTAAGGCTGAAGAGGCTGAAGCAGCAGGAGCAGATTTCGTAGGCGGAGAAGAACTTATTCCGAAGATTCAGAATGATAACTGGTTTGATTTTGATGTTGTTGTTGCTACACCTGATATGATGGGCGTTGTGGGTCGTTTAGGACGTGTACTCGGACCTAAGGGATTAATGCCAAACCCTAAGGCTGGTACAGTTACAATGGATGTAACAAAGGCTGTTAATGATATCAAGGCTGGTAAGATTGAGTACAGACTTGATAAGACAAATATCATTCACGTGCCAATTGGTAAGGCTTCATTTACTGAAGAACAGTTAACAGACAACTTCCAGGCTATTATGGGTGCAATCGTTAAGGCAAAGCCGGCAACACTTAAGGGACAGTATTTAAGAAGCGTAGTTCTTACATCTACTATGGGACCAAGTGTTAAGGTTAACACAGCAAAATACATTGGCTAATAATTTTCCAATTTATTTTAAAAAATGATTGACAACCAATATATTATGATAGTATACTATCACATGTTCGTGTAATACATCATATTACATGATATATATTTTGCCTAAGACAGCAGGTCCCTTTTGGGTTAAAGATTATGCGCCTACCGAGGATTTATTTATACAGTCAGACTGTATTATATTGAATTTTCAAGTCCTTTCGTCTTAGCAGACGGAAGGGCTTTTTTATGGCAGAATACCAATCTAACAGGAGGTAATGAATTCATGGCAAAGGTAGAACTTAAAGCACCGATCGTAGACGAGATTGCAGGATACTTAAATGGCGCACAGGGCGTTGTTTTAGTTGACTACCGCGGATTAACTGTTGAGCAGGATACACAGCTTCGTAAGCAGTTAAGAGAAGCAGGTGTCGTTTACAAGGTTTATAAGAATACTTTAGTTAAGAGAGCTATCGAAGGAACAGAATTTGCTCCAATGGCAGAAAAGCTTGAAGGCCCTACTGCAATCGCTATCAGTGCGACAGATGCAACTGCTCCGGCAAGAATTCTTAGCAACTTTGCAAAGACAGCAGATGCACTTGAATTAAAGTGCGGAGTTGTTGAGGGAACATATTATGATGAGGCAGGAATTAAGGCTATCGCTTCTATCCCATCAAGAGAAGAGCTTCTTTCAAAGTTACTTGGAAGTATTCAGTCACCTATTACAAACTTTGCTCGTGTTATTAAGCAGATCGCTGAGAAGAACGAAGAGGTTGCTTAATCCACAGCTTGTAATTAATTTAAATTATTATTAAAAAGGAGAATATGATAATGACTACACAGGAAATCATTGATGTTATTAAGGGATTAACAGTATTAGAATTAAACGATTTAGTTAAGGCATGTGAAGAAGAGTTCGGCGTTTCTGCAGCAGCAGGTGTTGTAGTTGCAGCAGCAGGTGCAGGCGTAGCAGCAGCAGAAGAGAAGACTGAGTTTGATGTTGAGCTTACAGAAGCTGGCGCTAACAAGGTTAAGGTTATTAAGGTTGTTCGTGAAATCACAGGACTTGGCTTAAAGGAAGCTAAGGAAGTTGTTGATGGAGCACCTAAGGTTATTAAGGAAGCTGCTTCTAAGGAAGAAGCTGAAGATATCCAGAAGAAGCTTGAAGCTGAAGGAGCTAAGGTTACTCTTAAGTAATTTTACCGCAGTTAAGGATATTATAATAGACGGCAGAAATTGCAGATTTGCAGTTTTTGCCGTTTTTTTAGTACCTATGAACTATATGATGTTTTTGTAAAAGATGCTACAATACTTAGGATAAGTTTTTTTGTAACTTATTCAAAATGTATAAAATAATGTATTGAGGAGTGAAACAAGAGATGACGATGAACATGAAAAAGAGTGTGAAACGGAAACTGGCATGGCTTTTGACACTTGTAATGTGTATTGGTGTTATTATGCCATCGTCAATTGTCTCAGCGGGTGCAGCAGAAACCGGCAGTGTGTGCTTTACAGAAAGTGCGGGCTGGTTTGAATCGGTATATGCAGAGTGGAATCCTGTATCAGATGCACAGGCATATAACGTTTATGTTAAGAAAGCGGAAGAAACAGACGAGAATTATGTAAGACTTGATAAACAGTTAGTAAGAAAATATCAGGGAGAGAACGGCTCTTGCTATTATCGTGCGGACGCACTTGGTCTTGCAGCAGGAAATTATGTTTTAAAAGTTGTTCCGGTTGTGGGAGAACAGGAAAAACAGGAATTGGCAACTGTTACGGGAACACTTAAAGCTTCTGCATATGACAGAACAGGCTTTGCATGGGTGAATGGTGAGTCTAACGGTGCATATAATGCGGACGGAACATTGAAATCCAATGCTGTTATTCTCTATATTACAGAGAATACAAAGGATACTGTAACTTTAGATGTTGTTACAAGTTCAAAGGGATCTGTTACAACTTCAACAGGTTTACAGGAAATTTTAAATTCGTTTAAAAAGGGTTATGACAAGAGACCTGTTGCAATCCGTCTTATCGGACAGGTGAAAGATCCGGCGGTTACTGACAAGGGTGATATTATTATTGATTCTGTTGCAGGAGGAGTTACTCTTGAAGGCGTAGGCGAAGACGCTACTGCAGATGGTTGGGGAATCCGTCTGAAAAATATTTCAAATGTTGAAATAAGAAATATTGGTATTATGAATGTTGACAGCGGTGAAGGCGATAATGTTGGACTTCAGCAGGATAACGATCATATCTGGGTACATAACTGTGATTTCTTTTATGGTCACGCAGGAAGTGATAAGGATCAGGTGAAGGGTGACGGTGCGCTTGACTGTAAGAAATCAACATATGTTACATTTTCATATAATCACTTTTATGATAACGGAAAGTGCAATCTGCTCGGTTTGAGTGAGGGTACAACAAGCGGTTTGTATATTACATATCATCATAATTGGTATGATCATTCTGACTCAAGACATCCAAGGGTAAGATATTACTCTGCGCATGTTTACAACAATTATTATGACGGCAATGCAAAATATGGTGTAGGCTCTACATTGGGTTCATCAGTATTTGTTGAGGGAAATTATTTCCGTAACTGTAAGTTCCCAATACTTACATCTATGCAGGGTTCTGATGTTGTTTCTGATTGGAGTACTTTGACAAGAGATGTTACAAATCTTGCGACATTCTCAAAAGAGGCAGGCGGAACTATTAAGGCATTTAACAATCATATTGAAGGAGCTCAGACATTTGTAACTTATCAGGAATGTCAGACGGAGTTTGATGCATATGAGGTTAAGTCTGCTGATGAAAAGGTTCCGGATACAGTAAAGAGTTATGTGGGTGGCAATACATATAATAACTTTGATACAAGTGACATTATGTACAGCTATACTGCGGACTCACCGGAGCAGGCTAAGGCAAATGTTGAAAACTATGCCGGAAGAATGAACGGCGGTGATTTCAAATGGACATTTAATAATGCAGTAGACGATGAATCTTATGAGGTGAATGCTGAATTAAAGGCAGCAGTTACTTCTTATAAGACTTCTTTATTAGAGGTTGCACCTGGTAATTCAGAGGGAATTGACCAGCCGGGAGGAAGCACTGAACAGCCTACAACGGGATCAGGCGGAGAGGCAACAACAGGTTCAGGAAGCGAGACACAGCCAACAACAGGCGGTGGCTCAGGAACAGTGCCGGCGGGAAGTACGGTGCATAATTTTACGGAAAACGGAACTAGCAGTTCATTTTATTCTATCACAGGAAATCTTGCAGATAAGGGAACTGTAACATATGCAGGAATGACATTGACTAAATGTCTTAAGATGGAGAGTTCTACAGATATTACATTTACAGCACCGGCAGACGGTAAGCTGTTATTAGTGTTTGGAGGTTCTACCAGTGCAGCAGGAAAGAAAGTGAAATTAAACGGTACTGCATATGTAGTTGGAAATGACCAGACTATAACACTTGATATTAAGGCGGGTACTAACACTATTAAAAAGGGTGACAGTATTTTCCTGTATTATATGGCATTTACAACTGAGGGAGGCACAGTAACAGAGCCTACAACGGGCGATGTGACAGAACCTACAACGGGAGCAGAAGAGCCTACAACAGGAACGGAGCCGACGAAGCCAGAAACTCCGACACAGCCGGAGAATCCAACTAAGCCGACTAAGCCGTCTAATACGGAATATGACAAGATGAGCACAAAGTATGCAGGTGCATATACATCACTTAGCATACTTACTGAAGAACAGTTTAATGAAAAGGTATATGTATCACCTGATGGTAAAGCAACAGGTGCAGGAACAAAAGAAGATCCGATTGATTTAGAAACTGCTATTACAAATGCGGTTGCTGAAAAGGCAATTATTCTTCTGGGAGGTACATATGCATATGACCACCAGATAACAATTCCTTTAGGAAATAATGGTTCAGAGAATTGCTATAAGATTCTTAGAGCGGCAGATGGTGCAAAAGTAACATTAGATTTTTCATCACAGATTTACGGAGATACAGCTACTAATCCAAGAGGTCTGCAGATGGAGGGTGATTACTGGTATGTATACGGTATCACTGTATATGGTGCGGCAGATAACGGAATTTTTGTTGCAGGAAAACATAATATAGTTGAAAACTGTGTGCTTCAGGCAAACAGAGATTCAGGACTTCAGATTAGCCGCAGGGCTTCATCGGTTACTAATTTTGAGGATTGGCCGGCATACAATTATATAATTAACTGTACGGCATTTGATAACTGCGATCCTGCTACCGGTGAAAATGCAGATGGTTTTGCATCTAAATTAACATGTGGCGAGGGAAATGTGTTTGACGGCTGTATATCTTACTGCAACTGTGATGACGGTTGGGATTTATATGCAAAGCCGGCAACAGGTTCTATTGGAACAGTTACTCTTAGAAATTGTATCGCATTTAATAATGGTACACTGACTAACGGTAATTCGGAAGCTAATGGAGATATGAACGGATTCAAGCTTGGTGGAAGTAACGGTGCATGTCCGACACCGCATGTTGTTATTAACTGTCTTGCGTTTAATAACGGAAAAGATGGATTTACTGATAACGGTAATGGCGGTTCGCTTACTATGCTGAACTGTACTTCTTATAATAATACAAAAACCAATTTTAATTTTTACCGTACAACAGCAGGAGGCTCATTCTTTAATCTTTTGACAGCCTCAGCAAAAAATACTGATAAATTTATCGGTAAGATTGGTAATTCTATTTATTATAACGGAGGTAATTACAATACAGTAGAGGCTTCCGAAAGCGGAACATCTGTAACAAACGGTCAGAAGATTGGAACAAAGAGTTCGACAAATCCGTTTAATGACGGTGCATTTGTATCAACAACAGAGCCTAAGATAACAACAGATATTCATTCTACAATGAGAAATTCAGACGGTACTGTTACAACAAACGGTTACTTAATGTCAACAGGAAAGTATGAATCTATGGGAGCACATTTTAATACAGAGGTTCAGCTTCTTAAGGTAAAAGCAAATGTTACTGAAAGTAAGACGGATACAGGAATGGTAACAGATGAGACAACCGGCAAAAAGTATTGGTATGATGATGGAGTTATGGCTGCTGACAAGCAGGTATACGATCCTGAAACTGACGCATGGTACTGGTTTGATGCGGACGGTACAATGGCTGTTGATAAAGATGTTTTTGTGCCTGAAAGTAATGAAAACAGAGGAAAAGGCAAGTGGGTTCGCTATGATGAAAACGGCGGTATGGTAAAGGGTGAAGATTACCGTTACGGTGGCTGGTATTACTTTGATAAGATTACCGGCGAAATGGTAAAAGGTTTATATAAGAATTCAGACAATGACAGTCTGTATTATTATGATAACATTACCGGACAGATGGCGCATGGAGCTGTAGTTATAGATGGTGTTAATTATGCGTTTGACGATGAAACAGGTAAGGCGGTTGACTGCAGTTGGTATGCTGTAGATGGTATCGGTTACTGGTATGAAGACGGTGTAAGACAGGGAACAGAAGGCAGAGGAAAAGAAATTTATGACCCTGAAACAAATGCATGGTACTGGTTAGATGCAATAGACGGCGGAAAGAAAGCAGTAGGAAAAGATGTATATCAGGAATCATGGGCGGGCGAAGATGCCGATAGGCCGGACGGAACAGGCAAGTGGGTTCGCTATGATGAAAATGGTAACATGATTAAGGGCTGGAATGAAGTCAATGGCAATAAATACTATTTTGACCTTGTAACGGGTGCTATGAAAAAGGGCATTAAGGTTATTGATGGCAAAGAGTATCACTTTAATGAGGTTACAGGTATTCTTGAAGAGTAGAAAAGTTCTGATAAATGTTTAGAAAAAAGTGTCACAGAGTATGTCTTTGTGACACTTTTTCTGTTATTATATAAATGCATTGCTGCTGTTTGTGATGAGAGCGCCACAGATGGCTGATTATTTTATTATATTGTGTTCTCGGAATGGAGGTTGAAATGCAAAAAAG
>JAGAJD010000075.1 GCA_017626275.1 Lachnospira sp. | reverse complement strand
GCCTTCACAGTCATACATAATCCGCAGAATTATTTCCATTCCATTATCCGCAAACCAGCCGAGTATTCTGTCAAGCCTGTCAAGTGCCTCATAATCAAGTTCTCTGTCCTTATAAGCGCCAATGTCTGCCTGCACCATTGCCAGCCTCTCATTTTGTCTTAATGACCATTTCAGTGCGTCAAAGTCAACCGGTTCATTAAGCGCAAAGGGATAAATTCCATACCAGCCCTTTGACGGATTCCCGTCATCTTCTTTACTTTCAGGCCGCAGTGCTTCTGTGAAAATGTATCTGCCTTTACTTTTTCCAAATGAAAACATCATCATCTCCCAAAGCTTTCTCTGTCTTTAGAACTTTGTCACTAAACAGTACCGCCAGCATGCTGAAGGTCATTCTCATCATATATACAACCGGCTTAAGCCCTGAATGCATACTCGTCCCAAACTCCCTCCGGTGCATAACGGCAGGTATTTCAGCCACTCTGTATCCAAGAAGCAGCATATGCATGATAATATTTGCATCAGGATACTTATCATCAAAATGATTGTATTTTGAATAATAAAGAAATGTCCTGTAACTAAGTCCCTGCAAACCTGTTGTCGGGTCATTGATTTTCCTTCCCGTGCCGCAGAAAATCATAAAGCCAAACAGATTATATGCAAACTTTTTTACCGCCGAAACCTTGAACGGCGAGCTCCCTTCAACATATCTTGAGCCAAGCACAATATCGGGACATAATCCGTTTTCATCAGATTCACGCAGTTTATCATAAATGTTCTTAATGTTGCATACATCGTGCTGACCGTCGGCATCCATCTGAATTACATATCTGTATCCTCTGCGCACGGCATATTTATATCCAAGCTGCAGTGCACTTCCGTATCCCAGATTAAACACATGCGTAACAAGTGCATACTTTCTTCTCTTAACAACAAAATTTGTATTGTCTGATGATGAATCATTCATGACAAGCACATCAGCAAACTCCGGTATCTGTATTTTTTCAAGTGAATCAAGCACACCTGATATATTTTTCTCTTCATTGTAAGCCGGAATAATAATCAATACTTCTTTTTGCATGACAAAATCTCCCGTCGTTATCTTAGTAATTCATAAATCATTTCCATATCTTCCGTATGGTTTATTATTCTTTTTCCTGCCTCTTTTGCATATTTATCCCTTAAATCTTTATTATCCAACAGCTCTTCTATTGCTTTGGCTATATCGTGTGGTGTAAGCGGACAGAGAACTCCATCCTTTCCGTTTTCAATCTGCTCCCTGTTGCCGTTACAGTCGGAAGCCACAATTACACATTTTAACACCTGGGCTTCCTGAATTGCAATGCTCTTGCCTTCAAAACGGGTCGCATGCACATATATGTCCGCCTGTCGGAAATATGTATATGGGTTGCTGTTCGGACCAAGCAGTATAAAATCCTTTTGCAGACCATTTTCATTAATAAGCCTTTGTATTTTCTCTCTTTCAGGTCCGTCTCCAAGTACATACCATCTTACATTTTTTTGGTCGTCCTTCAGTATCTTCATTGCCGCCACCGCAATATCATACGCTTTCTGATACGTTATCCTGCCTACCGTGAGCAGCCGTATACCGTCAAAACCATCATGAAATCCACCACTCTCCATTGACTTTTTCATGATTCTTTCTGTGTCAAGGAAATTATGAAAGACCTCTGTTGCAGCTTTACACTCGGGATACGCCTTAAGAAAATTTTCCTTCACCTCATCAGAAACCGTAAATATCCGGTCAAAAGACAGGTAACAGTCCTTATCAAGACTGCGTGTATATCCTGACATTCCATAATCGATATGAATAAATGCCGCTTTTTTCCTCGCATTTACATGGTCTGCCACATAATATGCAGAGCCACCCTCAAGATATGCAATTGCCAGATCAAATGTATTGTCAAATCTTTTGGCTCCATCCGACAGAACTCTCCACAAAAGCTTATCGCTCTGTATTCGTCGTTTTGACAGCATTATAAATCCATTTGCCAAAAGATAGACAAACAGCCTGATAAAATTAGCTCTGTTAATACCGGCACCAAGCACGGTCTTTATCATATGCTTTTTGCCCTCTTTTACCAGAACCGACGTGTCGCAGTATGTGTCATTAAGCAGTTTGACATTTTCAGGAAGATTATGTATCATTTCTCCCTGTCCCATAAGCACATAAAGAGAAATGTCATATTCTTCGGGATTAAACATTTTCATCATTGCAAGCATTGCCATCTCTGCGCCGGCCTGCCCCATTGTATTAATAACAAACAGTACGCTCTTCTTCATTCTTATTCAACCTTATAATTCTGTGATGTCTTTTCCCGTTATGGATTTAAGTTCAGCAAGAATCTGCTCATTTTCCTGATTCAGAAGAGAAACCTGCATTGCAAGCTCCTGATTACGCTTTAACAATTGTGAAACAAGCATGGATAATTTGTAAAAAGCAATCAGAAGAATGATAAAAAATATCAGGAATACCATATATTCTTTTGCACACAACACTTCGCTCCACGAAGAAATTCCCGGCACCACCGAACAAAGTATTATTGCCGCCGCAACTGCCAGCCAGCCAAGCCCTATGTTATCTGTAACTTTCTTATGGGAATAAGCTATAAAATCGAAAACAACTACTAAAATTCCTATTACTACCATTATAATTCGCAACGTTAACGGTGTCATTTTTCAATATAACCTCCATGCCTTATGTGATTTATGCATTTTTGCGGTATGAAATCCCTGATGGTCTCTTTGACCTCTTTCTCTTGAGAATATCACCCCTGCAGAAAATATGTACATCAATATTTTTTTCTACCCATCTTAACCTGAAATATGAATACGTCCATCCCGCAGCAG
>JAGAJD010000074.1 GCA_017626275.1 Lachnospira sp. | reverse complement strand
CAACCTTTTCGATGTAGCGCATACTTTTGTTACCTTTTGACACGCAGTATTCGACAAGATAATCAATCAGGTCGAATGAGAAGTTCAGTGAATCATAAATGTAAGCAAGCGTCTGTACTCCCATTGCATTTAAAGGGGCACCAAGATATGCACCGACCAGACCTAAGAGCATTTTGAAATCCTGTTGTGAAGAAAGCTCCTGAATCTGAGTAGGAGAGTAGGATTCTTTTGGTTCATCTTCCGGTACTGAAGCAGCCTGCGGCGCAGGCGTCTGTATCATGGTTACGGCAGAAGAAACCTTGGCGGTATACGACTGCCTGTCAACTGCTGACAGCGGCAGGAAAGTAATTCCGCTTAAAACGCCTGAGGAATCAAAAGCCAGCTCAATAGCACCGGTTTTTTCCCAGTAGCGTATTGCACGAAGAATATCATTTTCGGTTTGGTTAAATAAGTCTGCCATTGCGGAAATGGAAAGCTGAGCCTGATTTGACGATATGCACCTTAAAAGGTACAGATATATTTTTACAAATTCTCCGTTGGCAGAGGGCATATATGTGTCAATAAAAATGTTGGAGACAATAGTAGAATCAGCATTGTCTCCCATATGTAAAGTAATTGTGTTCATAATGAAAAAAAGCTCCTTATCGTACAATGCTTGATTTGTGCGTACATTATAGCACAGCAAAAATAAAAATGAAATAGTGGGAAAATGAGGAGTTATCCACGATAGAGATTGTGGAAATTGTGGATAATGTGGATAAGTTAAAAGAAAATGGTTAAATACGTGTAAAATCGAATAATGTGGACAAGTTATTATAAACAAAAAATCCACATAAGAAATCAACAAAAATGTGATTAATTATGTGGATAATGTGGATAACTATGTTGAAAACCAAAATAATTTTAAAAATTATTGACGAATCAAGGCTTCGCCAATCTGGTAGATGTTTCCGGCTCCCATAGTTATCAACAAATCTCCGTTGATACAATTTTTTAACAAAAATTTTTCTATCTCTTCAAATGAACCGGGATAGAAACATTCTTTGCCGAGCTTTTCGATTTCATTTTTCAGGTCAAGAGAGCTTATACCCAAGGTGTCAGTCTCTCTGGCGGCATAAATATCTGCAAGGACAATTTTGTCTGCCTGTGAAAGTGCGGCGGCAAATTCCTTAAGCAGTGCCTTGGTGCGTGAATAGGTATGCGGCTGAAATACACACCATATATTTTTGTTCGGATAGTGTTTTGCTGATGAAAGTGTAGCTGTAATTTCATCAGGGTGATGCGCATAGTCATCAATTACCGTGACGCCATGAAACATTCCTTTTTTCTCAAAGCGGCGCTCTGTACCGTGAAAATCGGAAAGTCCGGAAACGATATTCTCTAAAGAGATACCAAGCTTTTTTGCGGCGGCAACGGCAGCGAGAGAATTATATACATTATGCAGACCAGGTACTGAGAGACTGATTCTGACAGATGGAGTTTCTTCTATTAATAATGTATATGAACAGCAGCCAAAGTCATCGTAAGCAATATCGCACGCACTATACATGCTTTTCTTAGGATTAGAGCCGACGGTGATTACCTCGCAGCATTTATCCTGATAAAAATACTCATAATTATCAATATCCGTATTGATAATAAGGGTTCCGTTGTCGGGAAGCTTTTCCGTAAACAGCTTAAAGGAGTGACGTATATCATCAATGTCCTTAAAGAAGTCTAAATGGTCTTTCTTTACATTTAAAATGATATTCATTGTCGGATTAAATGAAAGAAAGCTGTTAGTGTACTCACAGGCCTCCGTTACAAAAATGTCGGATTGTCCAACACGTATATTGCCGCCAATGCTGTCAAGAATACCGCCTACCGAGATAGTAGGGTCACTGTCGGCGGTGAGTAAAATCTGTGTCAGCATGGAGGTTGTCGTGGTTTTTCCATGAGTTCCGGCGATATTAACAGCCGTTTTATAGTTAGACATAATCTGACCTAAAAGCTCGGCGCGGGTGATTGCAGGTATATTGGCAGCTCTTGCGGCAGCAAGCTCCGGATTGTCATCGTGTATGGCAGCGGTATATACAACAAGGTCAATATCATCAGTAATATTATCGGCAGTCTGGCTGTATATAATAGAACAGCCGGCAGCGGCAAGTTCATCTGTCAGTGCTGAATGTGAGGTATCAGAGCCTGATATGGTGAAATTCTTATCGCGCAGTATATGAGCCAGACCGCTCATACTAATTCCCCCTATGCCGATAAAATGTACATGAATAGGATTATTAAAATTAATATGGTACATGTTGAAATCCTTTCTTTATATAATATACTTTGGAGAAGCACTCCGTTATCTACATTATAAACATATAGTCCCAAAATTCAAACTTTATTTGTGTATTTTGTGATAATTAATAGCAATGTATATTTAGAAAATAATGGAATAAATATTAAATTGTATTTTGGTTGTCTTGTATACAATGTTAATTGTTTCTTCAAAGGTTAAAAAAACTTTGCAATTTAAAAAAATTCTTTTTACTTAATTGGTGACATATGGTATACTAATTTTATTAGAACAGGTTAAAATTTATAACATCAGAGGTGATAGCATGATTAAAAAAGAAATGATTGCCATGTT
>JAGAJD010000073.1 GCA_017626275.1 Lachnospira sp. | reverse complement strand
CTGCTCCACAGTGTCATGACGTTCTTGCCCTTATGCTTTACACAGTCAACAATATCGGCAACTACGGCACTTGCTGTCGGAAGCTTTCCTGCTCCTGCGCCGAAAAACATCACATCTCCGATAACATTTCCACGAATATAAATGCCGTTTAAAACATCATTTACATTATACAGCGGGTGTGTACTATCTATCATAAAAGGTGCTGTAATTGCATACACCTTTCCATCTTTTTTAAAGCTTGTTGCTAAAAGTTTTACGACACAGCCTAATTTTTCTGCATATTTAAAATCTGCCGTTGAAATATTTGTGATTCCCTCTGTCTCAATTTCTTCAAATTTGACAGTAGAACCGAATGCGAGCGATGTAAGAATCGCAATCTTACGGCATGCGTCGAATCCCTCAACGTCTGCTTCAGGATTGCGCTCTGCATATCCAAGTTCCTGTGCTTCCTTTAATACTTCTTCATAAGAGCTGCCATCTCTGCTCATCTTTGTCAAAATATAGTTTGTCGTTCCGTTTAAAATACCTGTAATCTGTGTAATCTCGTCTGCTGTCAAAGACTGATTAAGCGGTCTTATAATAGGAATACCGCCTCCAACTGATGCTTCAAACATGAAATTTAAGTTTCTTTCCTTTGCCATTGCAAGAAGTTCAGGTCCATGTGCCGCAACCAAAGCCTTATTTGATGTACATACGCTCTTTCCTGACTCAAGTGCTTTTTTTACAAATGTAAATGCAGGCTCAATTCCACCCATTACTTCTACTACAACATCAATTTCATTATCATTTATAATTACATCAACATCATGAACAATTTTCTCCTGAATCGGGTCTCCCGGAAAATCCCTCAAATCAAGTACATACTTTACTTCAATTCCCTCTCCTGCTCTCTTTTCAATAGAAGTACTGTTAGTCTCTAAAACCTCAACAACTCCTGAACCAACTGTTCCGTAACCTAATACTGCTATCTTTGCCATTTGTCAATAACCTTTTCCCTTTCATTTCTTATTCTCTGCTTAAAATCTTTAAATAACGTACACCGGAAAGCTGTTCAATCTCCTCTATCATCTTGGAAGAATCCCCCGTGCTTGGTAAGATATCAACACTGAGTGTCAGAGAAGCCACGCCATTTACCGGTATTGTCTGATGTATCGTTAAAATATTTGCATGAAATTCAGCAACCTTTTTTAACACCCGCGATAACAATCCCGGTTCATCGTCCATAGACAAAACAAATGTAATAGTCTTTCCTTTCACATTATCCCGGAACGGAAAAATATCATCTTTATATTTGTAATAAGAGCTTCTGCTGATTCCTACTTTCTCCGTAGCGTCCGCAACAGACAGCCCTTTTGTCTCAATAAGTCCATTCGCCTGTGCAACCTTTAAAAGCACCTCTGGCAATGCTTTTTGCTTTACAACATAATATTTAATATTCTCTTCCATAAATCTCCATTAATTGTAATTACTTTCCGTCATGCTAATACAAATGTATTTACACAAAAGACAACTGCCGCTTAATGTTCGTCTGTCAGAGACAGTTGTGTTCCGCAGAAAGAATAGTAACATACTTTATCTTAGATTGCAACCTTTTAATACAAATAATCCGCAAAAAGGACTTACACCCTTTCTGCGGATTATACTAATTATGTGAAAAATATGTCATATATGCATTTTTCACATTATTCTCTTCCAAACACACTCACCAGATATCTCATATCCTTAATATGTTTATCAGTAAGCTCGCCTTTTCTCATTCGCCATTTCCAGTTGGCGCCGAGTGTTGACGGCGTATTCATTCTTGCCCAGTTACCAAGCTTTAATATATCCTGCACCGCAAAAACAACGAGGTCGGCAACGCTTCCATAGGCTGCCCTGAAAACTGCGTCCACCATTCGCTCCTTATCTTTAGTATCAAGATAATCATACGCATATCCCAGTTCCCAGTCCTCATGCTCAATAAAATATCCCATAAGCGTCTCGTTGTCATGAGTTCCGCCATAAGCAACACAGTTATGAGTATAATTATGCGGAAGATGAGGATTTTTCCTGTCACCGCCAAAAGCAAACTCCAAAACCTTCATACCCGGATAATTATTCTCTCTTAAAAGTTCATCTGCCTCAGCCACAACAACACCTAAATCCTCTGCAATAATTTTCTTATCACCGATGGCGCGGTTAATCACATCTGTAAGCTTCTTTCCCGGTCCCTGTCTGTATTCTCCCTGCCTTGCGTCAGGCATATCGGCAGGAATTGTATAATATTTAACAATCCCAATAAAATGATCAATTCTGATAACATCATAAAGCTGTGCCGACTTTTTCATTCTGCGATACCACCATGCATAGTCAGTCTGTTCCAGATTGTCCCAGTCGTAAAGCGGATTGCCCCATTTCTGCCCCAAGTCGGAAAATGCATCAGGCGGCACTCCCGCAACCTTAGTAGGACAAAGATTTTCATCTAACTGAAAACACTCGGAATGTGACCACACATCTGCGCTGTCATATCCCATATAAATAGGAATATCTCCGATTATCTCGATTCCAAGACTGTTGGCATAGCTTTTAAGCTTGGTCCACTGCTTATCAAATTCATACTGAACAAACAGCCAGAAATCTATCTCATCACTTAGCAATTCCTTATATTTACTAATTCCTTCCGCTGTTCGGAAACGGATATCATCATCCCACTCTGACCACACAACACCGCCAAAATGGTCTTTTACAGCCATAAACAGTGCATAGTCGTTTACCCAGTCGCTATTTTCCTTCAAAAAATTATCAAATTTCTTATACTCAGGAAGTCCCGCTGCAAGCTTTACTTTGCTTTCAGTTCTTACTTTCTTATAAGACTCAAATGCTTTCTTTAGCATAGAAAAACGGT
The DNA here is from genome assembly GCA_017626275.1 of Lachnospira sp. Lineage (GTDB taxonomy): Bacteria > Bacillota > Clostridia > Lachnospirales > Lachnospiraceae > Lachnospira. The sequence continues at coordinate 2,883 of JAGAJD010000073.1, read as the reverse complement.
TATTATACATTTTTTCGTAGCTTACATAACATTCGCTGCCCAGCTCTATATCAGTATTTTGTGTATAAGCTCCCCCGGCTGCCTCTTCTTCTGACACATGAACCGGAACTTTGCCGTCACCCCAGTCAACAGACAAAAGGTACGATTTTGTAAGCAGCCCGTCCTCCACAAGCATATCAGGATCTATAAAATACGGATTCCCGGCAAATGCAGAATATGACTGATACGGACTGTCGCCATATGTAGTAGGTCCTAACGGAAGCACCTGCCAATACTTATGATTGCACTGCTTTACGAAATTGACAAATTCGTATGCCGCCCTGCCAAATGTTCCAATACCATAGTCTGATGGCAGGCTGCTTACAGCCATTAGTATTCCGGCGCTTCTGTCAAAGGACTGTCTTTTTCCCTCTTCTTTTATCATTGCTACCCCCAGCTTATTAATTCTTATAAATCTTAAGACTGCTGCATCTGCTCCGTTATCTGCTTGACATTTTCTGCTTCATCTTCGGTCAATAACTTCGTTACATCTAAAAGCACAATTAATTTTCCGTTCACATTGGCAACTCTGTCAAGATATAATGTGTCCTGCTTTGCTAACATTCTCGGCATATCAACAATTTGTCCCCTGCCGATATCATTAATCTCCATAACCTCGTCAACCTCTAACGCAAGCTTTAAACCTGCCGAATGAATAATTATCATGCTTTCTGCCGTTGAATCCTCTGCCCTGCCGAATTTCCTTGCCAGACTATACACAGGAATTACTTCATTTCTCATATTGATAATTCCTTTAATATACGACCTTGAATTCGGCACCGGAACAACGTTTAAATCTTTTTCAATACTCTGTACTAAATTAATGTCTACCCCATACATTTCGTTTCCCAGTCTGAACACTACCGGTTTTACATAATCTGCCATACATTCTCCTCCCGCCTTACGACTTTTATCCTTGTTACTCTGCCTTTTTTCCCGTACTAATCCATGTAAGATATGCATTGATAAACGGATCAATATTGCCGTCCAGAACGCTCTGTGCATTTCCCACATCTTTGTTAGTTCTATGATCCTTAACCATTGTATATGGCTGCAGAACGTAGCTGCGAATCTGATTACCAAAATTGATATCCTTTACATCACCACGGATATCCGATGTCTTCTCCGCATTTTCCTGCTGCTTTAACAGATACAATCTTGCCTTGAGCATTTGCATAGCCTTATCCTTGTTCTGATGCTGTGAACGCTCATTCTGACACTGTACCACAATTCCTGTCGGCATATGCGTGATTCTAATAGCTGAAGATGTCTTATTGATATGCTGTCCGCCGGCACCACTTGAACGGTAAGTATCAATCCTTAAATCATCTAAGTTAATTTCAATATCAACATCTTCATCAATATCCGGCATTACATCGCAGGAAACAAATGAAGTCTGTCTCTTTCCTGCCGCATTAAACGGAGAAATTCTTACGAGACGATGCACGCCATGCTCTGATTTGAGATGACCATACGCATCATCACCTGAAATCTCTATTGTTACGGATTTAACGCCTGCCTCTTCACCCTCAAGATAATCAATAACCTCTGTCGTGTATCCCTTGCGTTCCGCCCAGCGTGTATACATACGCATAAGCATCTGACACCAGTCACAGCTTTCAGTTCCGCCCGCACCTGCATGGAGCGTAAGAATAGCATTGTTTCTGTCATATTCTCCCGAAAGCAGCGTTTCAATTCTAAGCTCTTCAAGTTTTTCCTCAAACGCAGTAATCTCACTGTCTATCTCAGGCAGAAGTGAAGTATCATTTTCTTCCTCTGCCATCTCAATCAGCGTCTTTGCGTCCTCAAGCCCCTGAATAAGCGAATCATATTTTTCAAAAGAATCCTTTAAGCCCTTAAGCTCCTTCATTGCCTTCTGCGACTTTTCTGTATCGTCCCAGAATCCCGGCGCCTCCATATCTGCTTCAAGCTCTTCGATTCTTTTGCTTTTATTATCCAAATCCAGTGAATGTTTAATCTGTTCCAGCGGCTTTTCATAGCCCGATATTTTGTATCTATACTGGTCTAATTCTACCACTTTATTTACCTCACAATTAATATTTATGCCTGTCTGCCACAGCAGTTTTTGTACTTCATTCCGCTTCCGCATGGACAAGGATCGTTCGGATATACTTTCTTTTCAGCTCTCTTAACAGGTCCTTTTACGGAAGCACCTTCATCTTTATTAGTTCCCGTTACTTTAGCAACCTGCTCTCTTTCCACCTTCTGCTCTACCTGAATATGCATAAGAAGTCTTACAGTATCCTCGGTAATCGCATCTGTCATTGCGTCAAACATATCATAACCCATCATCTTGTACTGAACAACAGGATCTCTCTGTCCATATGCCTGTAAGCCGATACCCTGCTTTAACTGGTCCATATCGTCAATATGATCCATCCATTTTCTGTCAATAACCTTTAACAGAACAACTCGCTCAATCTCACGAATCTGTTCAGGTTCAGGAAACAGTGCTTCCTTGTCCTCATAAAGCTTGACAGCCTTTTCTTTCAGAACATGCAGCAATTCATTCTTATTCTTAACAGCCGGATCATAATCCACAGCCTCCAACGGAATTGTCGGAAGAAGCAGCTCATTAATCTCTGTGTAATCCCATTCTTTTGCGTCTGAATCCTCGCCGATGCAGCGGTTTACAACACCCTCCACAAAATCCGTAACCATCTTGATTACTGAATTACGCATACTCTCGCCGTTTAATACACGGTTTCTTTCGGCATAGATAATCTCTCTCTGCTCATTCATAACCTGATCGTACTGAAGCAGATGACTTCTGATACCATAGTTATTTGTCTCAATCTTCTGCTGGGCTTTTTCTATCGCACT
>JAGAJD010000072.1 GCA_017626275.1 Lachnospira sp. | reverse complement strand
CATATCATCCTGAAGTTTAAGCCAATCATCATCACTATTTCTGTCTGTTGTTGCTCTTCTCACCAAATCATCAATATTCTGCATTTTCTAATCTTTCTGACTTCTTCATAAGTTTCAAATACACGTGGGGAAGACAATCACTACAAAGATATCCTGCCCATCCTTCTCATGTATTTTTTATATTTTTATAACTCTTTTTAAGTTTTTCAATATCCTGCTTTGTCACGGAATCATCCGAATACCTTGCAATCTCATATGCCGATGTAATCTCTGCGGCAATCACCTCATTATCTGTTATATTGGAATTTGTGATGTCAGAAGGTGTCATGGATGGTGAGAGCATTTTTCTGCCATTTTTTTTCATGCCGCACTTAACCATTTTCCGATACATTTTTCTGAGTTTTTCATTGTCAGTACCTGTAACCGGCTCCTCTTTAACCTTCGCTGCCCTGACACGGCTTTTTTTACTGTCACCACGGACAAACTCAATTACATCGCTGCCCTCAAGCTTTACGTTTTCTCTTTGCATAAATCTGTTAAGAGCCTTGATAAGCGCAAAAATCACGGCAATAACAAGCATAATTGCAACAACCACAATCACTGCATTTATAATGCGCTCTATCGTACCGTTGCCGTTATCCATTGTCATGTATTCAAGTATCTTATCTTCAACATCCCCGGACGGGGCATTCTGCCCTGCCGGTGCCTTATCCTGGAATTTCCCGAGCATTTCAATAAGCCATATGATAAACACCGCCACCGCTCTTCCGATAACAATTCCAACTTTTCCTAGAAAAGAAAAATCCCCTGTGCCGATTCCCGCAAAAATAATCATTGCCGCAATCATTGCCGCAACGGTAATAAAAATGATATATCCGTTGACCTTTGAAAGCTGCTTTGCCGGGAAATCCGACATTGTCTGATTCTCCCTGAATACAAGCCTCATGCGGAACAGATTTTCATATACTACCGATAAAATAACAAATGCTGCTGCCGACAAAAGCGCCGTACCTACCACAATATTGTTATCATAGCTTTTTCCCGATATAAATGCATAAAGCATCACAATAAGCATCGGATACGGCGGACGTTCCTTATCCGCACGCTCGTTTTTATACATAACATATGATGAATAAAGCGTCAGCAAAAGCATAAGTATGCAGAAAAAGAAGCTCTCATTATCGTTTCTGCCTATAATGACTGCCGCAATTACAATTACCGCATGCCATAAATAAAACCGCTTATTTCGCATATTTTTGTGACGCAAAATCCACGCCGCAATTACCGCCGGAATAACAAAAAGGCATCTGAAGAAATCCCCCGGTGCAAATGCCAAAGGCTCATAACACACAATCACAGCACCTGTAAGAAACACAAGGCACTGCATTATTATCTCAAGCGCAGGCATCAATATTTCAAACCTTTTATTCATGAGGCATCACCTCCCATGCAAGAGCCTCTGCATGCGGGCATACTAAAAGACTGTTTTCCATGCCTGCATGATACGGAAGAATCCACAGAGACGCCCTTCCCTCTCTGCACATTCCGTCAAACTTTGCCTGAAGCTCTTTTTTCTTTGCCGAGGAAATCAGAATATATAACGACTGACCGCGTGCGTTTTCAAGTATTTCTTCAAACGGCTGCATTTCAAGTGATAAATCAATTCTTGCCAGTGCCGCATTAACTGCACTTACGTGCGAAAGTCCGCATGCCTCCTGCATATGAATATTTTCCTGTGTAACCTTGTCACGTCCGTTTGAAATTATCCCAACATTTACGCCTGATGAAACAAGCGACTGTACAAGACCTGCCGCAATTGAAATGCTTTCTTCAAGCAGTGCATCATACACCAGCATTCCGTCTGATTCAAGGTTGAGCATGATACATACATTTCTTCCCGCTGTATAATCATGGAGATTTACCTTCAGTCCGTTAGTCCTTGCCGTCGCTTTCCAGTTTATAAGCTTCATTGTGTCCTGCGTTGAATAATCCCTTATTCCACGTATTTCAAAAGGGTCTTCATGCAGGTTATATTTTGTAAGGAGGTCACCAAGTATCGATTTACTTACAATCTCTATTCTTCCGGTATCTGCAACCGCCGGATATACCATAAGCTCTCTGTGCAGTTCCTTTTTACTGCTCATAATCTCACCCATGAAAATGCCTTTTGACAGAATTTCAATTGAATCAATGCAGTACAGTCCTCTTTTTCTGCATACTACCGGGATTTTTCTTGTAATGCGCTGATGGAACAGAAGCGAAAATACGTCATTTTTATATGATTTATCTGTCACATTTGAATTTGAATCTTCCCCCTCAAAGTGGAGATTCCGGTCAAGCTGAAATTTGACATTGACAAAAGGAAGTGGCAACCATTTGTCATTTGTTACCACTTCTATGAGTTCAATTTTATCACCGCTTACTGCCGATTCAGTTGAAAATTGCACGTCAGCCTCAAGATTCTTAGTCCAAAGCCTCCCGTACAGCTTAATAAGGAGCAGATAAACAATTGCCGCCCCTGCAAGCATCAATAATATTTCCATTATTTGCTCCAGTCTTCCGTAGGCAGCGGGCATCTTTCCATGACGCCTCTGATGAGTGCTGCCCTGTTGTCCTGCTGAATCATTCCAAGTTTTAATACAAGCCTGTGTGCCAGTACAGGAACACTTAAAGTCTTTATATCCTCAGGAACTACGTAACTTCTTTTGTTCAGATATGCATATGCTCTTACGGCACGCAGCATTGTCAGAGTTCCTCTCGGACTTACGCCGATCGATACATTTGGAAGATTTCTTGTTGCTTCGGCAATATCCGCAATATACTCCATAAGGCACGGATGAACGTATACCTTCTGTGCCTCCTTCTGCATTGCGGCCACATCTTCCCTGCTGCATACCGGCTGTATTGTTTCGATAGGATTGTCAATAAGAAATCTGTTCATCATCGCAAGCTCTTCCTGCTTTGTCGGATACCCCACGGATATCTTCATTAAGAAACGGTCAAGCTGCGCCTCCGGAAGCATATATGTTCCCGCAGTCTCAACCGGATTCTGTGTTGCTATAACCACAAACGGCTTTTCAAGTTCCATTGTCTCCCCGTCTATGGTAACCTGTCTCTCCTCCATGCATTCAAGAAGACTGGACTGCGTTCTCGGAGTTGCGCGGTTAATTTCGTCTGCAAGTATAATGTTGGCAAAAACAGGACCTTTGCGCAACACGAACTCACCTGATTTCTGATTATAGTAGTGAATACCGGTGACATCTGACGGCACAAGATCAGGTGTAAACTGAATACGCGAAAATTCCGCATCAATTGATTTTGCAAGAGTTTTTGCCATTATAGTCTTTCCGGTACCCGGAACATCCTCAAGCAGGACATGACCGTCAGAAAGAAGTGCTGTAAGGAGCAGATCAATAACCGCCTCTTTTCCGACAATAACCCTGTTCACATTGTCTCTGATGTCTTTTATTTTAGACTGTATCCTGCTTTCTTCTACAAATCCCATACTAATCCCCATTCCGCAGACGCTTTGGCGTCAAAGGAACCGCAAGCCAAATATCAGATTTGGCTCTGCGATAATGGCTCGTTTGTGGCGTCTGCGGCACAAACAGCCGTGTGAAAAATCTTCATATCAATAAGATTTTTCACACTAATCCTCCTATTCCTATAGTGCGGATATACTTCATTTTATATCAAGAAGCTGTTGAAAGCTAGACATTTATAAGTTTTTTTGATAGAATTTTTTTGTTTATTAACAGAATGGAGATAAATGT
>JAGAJD010000071.1 GCA_017626275.1 Lachnospira sp. | reverse complement strand
GCTTCTGTTCCCAAATCATCGTATGCCACAACCTCTGATTTTACAATTCTTTGAGATAATAATGCTCCTGCGCCTCCGACTGCCGCAAAATAAACGGCTTTATTTTTGACAATAGAATCTTTGACTGCCTGGGAACGTTTACCTTTTCCAATCATTCCCTTAAGACCAAGGTCCATTAATGTCGGAGCATATTTGTCCATTCTGCTTGCCGTTGTAGGTCCTGCTGAACCTATTGGTCTGCCTTCTCTGGCAGGAGATGGTCCCATATAATATATTACTGTATCTTTCATATCTATCGGTAATTTTTCATTTGAAAGAACTGCCTCATACATTCTCTTATGCGCTGCATCTCTTGCTGTATATATTGTTCCAGTGATATATACATAATCACCGGCTTTTAAGTTCTTTATATCTTCTTCTGAAAATGGTACACTTATATGCTTTTCCATGTCTTTCCTCCAAATTTATCTGTTATACTAAATCTCTCTTGTCACATGTCTGTTGACATGACAGCATATATTTACTGCAACAGGAAGTCCTGCTATATGCGTCGGATAAGTCTCAATATTTACTGCTAAAGCTGTTTTTGTTCCTCCAAGACCGCCCGGACCTATACCAAGTCTGTTAATTTTTTCAAGCATTTCCTCTTCAAGTTTCTTAACATATTCCTTTTCAGGCTTCTCATTTAAGTTTCTTGTCAATGCTTTCTTTGCAAGCAGCGCACATTTTTCAAAAGTTCCTCCAATTCCTACACCTATTACCATTGGAGGACAGGCATTAGGACCTGCGTCTTTTACTGCCGTAAGAATAGCCTCTTTAACACCTTCTATACCGTCAGCCGGCTTTAACATAAAGACACGGCTCATGTTTTCACTTCCAAAGCCCTTAGGCGCAACCGTAATCTCTACTTTATCTCCTGGAACAATATTATAATGTATAACAGCAGGAGTGTTGTCTTTAGTATTTTCTCTGTAAATAGGGTCTTTAACTACTGATTTTCTTAAATAACCGTCAACATAGCCCTGTCTTACGCCCTCATTGACCGCATCAGTAATATTTCCGCCTGTGAAATGTACTTCCTGACCTACATTTATAAAAATAACTGCCATTCCGGTATCCTGACAAATCGGAATCATATCTTCGCCGGCAATCTTTAAGTTTTCCTGGAGCTGATTTAAAATCTGTCTTCCAAGTGCTGATTTTTCGTCCTTTACAGCACCCTCGTAAACCTGTTTCATATCCTCAGAGAGAAAATGATTAGCTTCAATACACATTTCTTTAATATTTTTTACTATCTCATCAACATTAATTTCACGCATACTTCTATCCTTTATCCTTACATTTTGTAAATTCTTTTAATAGAATATACCAATTTTACTGATAAGTCAAAGCCTATTAACATTACTTTTAAAAGCATTTTCATTTAAACGGAGTTGTCGGTGAGGCAGGAAATACTGTTTCATCTAAGTCATAATAATCTTTTCTAAGCTTACTGTATTCCTTTACCTCTGCATCTGTTTTCATAAAACACTCAAAATCGTCATCAAACACGTTAATTGCGTCAAAATGATACCAGCCTGAACCTAAGTTTACCAACAGCCAGAAATGTGTATTTCCCGGCTGTCCGTTTCTTCGCTCCACCCTGATTGTCTTTGCACCTGCCCTATCCAAAAGAATCTTAGCTACTGAACAGTATGTATGGCAGTCTCCTCCGCTTTGTCCTGTACTCTCTATATTAGTAAGTCCCATATAACTTTCAGTATCCCAGTCTGAGGCAAGTCTCTCTCCCGTATATACTATATGGGTATGGGCATATTGATAAATTGCATAAGCCTTTTGAGCCATGGACATGTTAGTATCGGTTATCTGCGATAAAACCTTATCTGCCAGTTCATTTAACTGTATCTGTGAATAAGACTCACGTTTAACATTAACAACAGATGAAACCTGTGTTACATTTCCTGAACTGTCACATGCCTCATACATAATTGAATATGTTCCCTCTTCTCTGGTATTTACGGAAGCTTTTTCGACAGTTATATCTATAATCCCATCAATATTGTCGATTGCCGTAACACCCTCCAGATATGATACAGGATCACCTATATTTACTGTAATTTCCCTTACTCCCGAAATAACAGGAGGTATATCATCTAATTTAACAAATTTCAAAGTTTCCTTATATTCTTTACTTTTCCCATAGGAATTAGTTACTATAAGTACAACCTCCTGTTTTCCTTCCTGTCTTTCAGGTTCTTTTTCAAAAACTGCCGTTATTTTTTCAGCATCATAATTAGAAATAAAATCTGCTGCCTGTACTGCTTCTCCCAAACCAACTACAAGTTCATGAGTCTGTACATTTAATCCTGAATTTATAAGCATATTAAGAAAGTAAAAACCACTTATGCCAGTCAATGCCATAATAACAGATAATTTCAGCACAAGCATAAGATTTTTTTTTAATCTTCTTTTTAACTTTTTCTTTTTTTTCATTCCTATTGATTTAATTCATATATAATGTTCTCAATAACATCATTTTTTAACACAAATATTAATTTTGTATTTCCTGAAGTATAAATATACTGCTCGCCGTCCTGATTAAATGAACTTCCATAGGCAGATGTCATCTTATCCTTTGAATCTCCAAGTCTTACTCCTTCCGGCGTCTTTACCGTATCGTCCATAAATGTAACTGAATAAACAAGGTCTTCATTATCTTTCTGGTATCCCTGAATAGTATATGCACCATAATAGTAAAACTTATCCATTCCGTCAAATGCGCAGCTCTTTACTTCATATGTTCCGCCCTTTGGCTCTCCGAGCTTTTCTAAGCACTCAGATATTTTGGCGTTTACCTTTACACTATAACCGGAAGTCTCAAATACATATTTACTTCCGTTTTCTATCTGACTTTCATTATTTACTCCACCTGCTGTCGTATTCTGACTTGAATTACCGCATGCTGTCATTGCAAAACATGCTGTCATTATACACATTGCTGCAAAACTCTTTCTTTTCATTGAATATTCTCCCATTCTTTTAACTTATTTTCTTTTTCCCTGTGATACTGTTCTGTAAGTGTATCCCATGTTTTCTGATATTCCTGATTATTTCTGTAATCTGCCAGATCATATTTATCTTTTAAAATTTTTCCAAGATACTTTGACAGCTTTTCCGCTCCGTCAACATTAAGGTGCTGACCATAATCAAATGTATCGGTTGTATAATCTATCCCTATTTTTTCTGACTGTTCAATCATGTTTAAATATAATAAATTATACTTATCTTCATATTCCTTTATCTGCGTATCCCACCGCTCATACCAGTAAGGGTACATACTAGGTGCTTTCATTAATACAAGCTTTATACCTTTTTCTTCGCATAGCTGTCTTATTTTATCTAAATAATTGTAATTTCGTTCACTAAATTGATAATTTTTAAGAGGCACTTCCTGAGGAGCTACCGTCATAGGTCTTACTCCTACCTGCATTAAATATCCGTTTGTTGTAACATTAGGCTTATTAAACATATATTTAATATCATCTGATGTTAATTCACTCCATCGTGAATGGTATCTCAAAAAAGGAAATACATAGCTTATAATGCTTTCTTCTTCCGTCATCGATTCCTTAATTGAATTTAGCTTTGAAAATGACCACCTCATTCCATCAAGCGTCATTCGGTTATAAGCTTCGCTCTTCGCCTCGCTTTGCTGCATTGCAAGAACATTTAAAACCACAACCTTCGGAGTCTCATATTTTAATGTATCTTCCAAAAGATAATATGACTGCCATATCAACTGCTCTGAACTTCCTCTGATATAGCTTGTAATTCCATATTCCTCCCACATTGTAACAGGTGAAATATTCTCATATACTTCGCAATCTCCCAAAATCAATACTTCATGATTTTTAGAACTTTTGTAATATTCCTCAATCATTGAGCCTTCATTTATATCCGACACATATTTCGGCATAAAAAGAAGCTGTAAAAAATATAAACAGGCAGTCGGAATCAGAACGATTGCAAGTATGCGGATAATCTTCTTTTTCATGTGATCCTCCTAAAACTGATTATATATAAACTGACTAGATTCGTAGCCTATTCCATATATTCCAAATGATGCGATAGCTAAAAACAACAGTAAAAATATGATAAAACGGACAAAGAAAGGTCTGCTGTCGAGACTTTTTCTTATTTGTCTTTTACGCTGAAGCATACTTACAATAAATATAATTAATACTCCCAATATAAGCACAGCATAGTCCTGTACCTTTAAACCTATATTCCACATGCCCGTTTTTAAAACATAGCCATAATTTGCCGTTGTAAATATAGAAATATACATTCTGAATGCATCTGAAATATTGTAATAATAATCAAGCATCTGAAGAGAACATACAATAAATGTGGTACGAAGAATTTCAAATACTTTATAATAACGGAATCTGCGGTAATGAAGCCTGTTTTCGACCTTTTCATATACCGGCTCTAATTCCTGTGAAATCAGCATGACCGCACAATTCAATAATCCCCATACAATAAAATTCCAGCTTGCACCATGCCAAAGGCCTGTTACAAACCAGACAACAATACTTGAAATATAAACAGGAAGTCTTGAACCAATGGCATTGCCGCACTTCTTTTTTACTGCTTTTGAAAGCTTATTCATCCACTTTGACATTGATATCGGGTAGAATAAATAATCTTTAAACCATGCGCACAAGGTAATATGCCATCTTCTCCAGTATTCTGCAATACTTTTTGAAAAAAACGGACGTTTGAAGTTTTCGGCAAGCTTAATTCCAAACATTTCGGCAATACCGATAGTTACATCAATTCCTCCCGTAAAATCAGCATAAAGCTCAACTGCATATAACAACATTCCTAAAAGCGCATATGCACCTGAATATTTTACATTGTCACTTGTAATAACAGCCAGTCCAATCATTGCACGGTCTGCAATAACGAGCTTTTTAAAATATCCCCAGATAACTCTTTCAACTCCGGACTGAATAACTTTCCATGAAAATGTATGATATGAAAACAGCGTACTGCTCAGTTCTTTCCATCGGTTAATCGGTCCCTGTACAAGCTGCGGGAAAAATGAAATAAAAAGAGCAAAACGTGCAGGATTTCTTTCTGCTTTAACAGTTCCTCTATACACATCTATTAAATATCCCATAGACTGAAATGTATAAAACGAAATTCCCATTGGCAGAATGAAATTTACAGGTTTCATATTTGTAAAATTTAAGATAAAAAAGTTTGTGTACTTTAAAACAGCAAGTATTCCTATATTTACAATAAGGCAGAGTATCATGTAAAGCTTTTGTGTTCTCTTACTTTTTGCTTTGTACATCTTTTTATCTTCTTTTGTCAATATATCTTTGTACTTTTCAAATAATCTTTTAATATTTTCCTGCTCTTTACAAATACTTAAAGCACTTATATAAGTTGTAGCTATTGTTACAAGTATAAATACTAATCCGTATATTCCTGCCTGTATGTAAAAGAATAGATTTGCACACAGAAGCAGTACCCACTGAAATTTTTTAGGTACTGCATAATACAAAAATAATACAGCTATAACAAATGCAACAAATTTTAAAGAGGTAAATAACATCTGCCTGAGCCTCCCCTAATATGTGTAAATTTCCGATGCTGATTTAGGATATGCTGAAAGGTCTCTTTTGTAAATAGACTTTCCTGTATCAAGATAATCCTGTATTTCTTTATCTGTAAGCATAAAACATTCAAATTTATCAAGCATTCTCGTTGCATCAAAATGATACCAGCCTGTTCCGACATTGCATAAGAGCCAGCTATGGTCACCTGTCGCAGCACCCTGATTATCAACCCATATGCATGACACACCAAGTCCCTCAAGAAGAGCTTTATCAACACAGCAGTACGTAAAACAGTCACCGCCTACATATCCGCTTTTCTGAATTGTCGTTAATGCCTGATAAGCTTCATTTTCCCTGTCTGAGCCGTCAAGCGGAGTTCCGTGATATCCTATTTTTGTATGTGCATAATTCCAAATTGCACGAAGCTTCTGTCCCATAGACATAGAATCATTAGTAATTTCAGATAACACCTGTGCTACAACAGCATCTAAGCTATCATTAGTAGCCGTCTTAGGATTAACAAATGTATACACAGCAGTTTCTTTTGCTATATTTCCATCCTTATCTTCTGCCGTATAATAAACTTTATACGTTCCTGCTTTATTACTGTTTACTTCTGAATTATCCACGCTTACTTCTATCTCTGTTCCTTTTTCATCTTTTGCTGATACTCCGGACATATAAGATACTTTATCACCTACGGTATAAGTCTTATCAGAAACACCTGAAATAACCGGAGGCTCTTTATTTACCGAAGTAGTTGCCTCAGTTGCGCTTTGTGTGGTTGTCTGATTGTTTGACAAAGATTTTGTATCATTCTTTACTGACTCCGAAGATGTTATATTATTCTGATTTGCCGCTGTCTTTCCCTTTTTAGGTCTGCTTACCAGAACAATTACAGTAACAATAACTGCTATGACTGCTATAATTGCTATAATACTTATCTCTGCAATTACCTTTTTCCTTCTCCTATTTCTTCTCATAGACCTGTTCCCACTTTTCATCTTTAACACACCTTTCGTTATGAGTACAATAATACACTATTCTATCATAAAAATTGTCATTTACAATATTTGATAAAATAATTATTTTAAAAAATTCCGACAAATTTCAAATATCTTAACAATTCTTCCTTCCAGAATGACCATTCATGTCCAAGCTCCGGTATCTCATCATAGGTATATTGATACTCATTATGATTTAAAAAATAATCACGCACAATATGGTTTTTATCAAGCCATGGATCTTTTCCACCACATGCGTGATAAATTACAGGCTTTTCCACATTTTCAGCGATTAACCTGTCAGCAAGATAAGTGAGTCCATATTCCGTTTTGTGTAAATCTCCCTCACCAAACAACTGCAATTTAGCTTTTGCTTTTTTGCTGTTATCATTAGGGAAATCAGAGTCTGCCTTGTCTCCCGCAGAAAATGCACCTACTCCGGCAAATCTTTGCGGATACATAAGCGCAGTGTGAAGACAGCCGTAACCCCCGTTTGAAAAGCCGGCAATATAATTATCTTTTCTTTCAGAGGAAATACATGAAAACATATTCCATATAATTGACGGCAGCTCCTTTCCGACAAATGAACCAAATTTATCTCCTATATTCATATTTACGAAACAACCCTCGTGAGAGTTTGGAAGAATTGCAGCAAATTTTTTTTCTTCAACATATTCGACAAGCGGAGTATGATAAAGCCACGCCGTATGATCCCCGCTTCCCCCGTGATAAAGCCATATACATTTTAATTTTTCGTCTTTTTTTATATTTTCAGGCAATACTACCGTACAATCAATGTTATATCTTAATGCCATTGAAAATACATTCAGATTCATTACTGACATAACTTCCTCCAATCTGATGCTTCTTCATCTTCTATAAATTTATTTTTTCCTGAAATATATTCCAATGTATTATGTATACACCTGTCCCAATAATCCCAGTCATGGTTTCCCTGACCCTCAATATAACTTACTCTGTATCCTGCCTCCTGCATTGACCGATAGAGCTTTGTTGTCATATTGATTCTTTTATCCTGCAATCCACAGGTTAATATAAATTCTGTTGTCTTATCCACATTTTCACTGTTTTTTTGCTGCATTTTGTTAATAAAATCAAATAAATCATAATCCTGTGTTGAAAATTCTTCTTCTTTTCCAAAAACAGGACTTAAATCGAGTCCCTGAGGTCTTGCAAAACGCTCCGAAATATCAAGAAGTCCGGAGTATGAAAATGCAGTCGAATATAAGTCAGGTCTTTTTAATGCTGCATGTACTGCCCCATATCCGCCCATCGACATTCCGCCTATATATCTGTCTTCTTTTTTGTCTGAAAGAGAAAACCATGTCTCACATTTTTCTACCAGTTCTTCCGTAAGAAATGTAAAATAATCTTTTCCGTACCTGTTATTTACATAACACTTATTATTGCCTGACGGCATAATTACGGCTATATTTTTTCCCTCTGCATAATCTGCAGCTCTTGATTTGGTAAGCCATGAAGTATGGTCTCCTCCGGCACCGTGTAAAAGGTATAACTGTTTATACCCTCCCCGCCCCTGTGGAATTAAAACGTCCAGCATCACCGGCATATTAAGTGCTTTTGAATCGAAATTAACTGTAAGCCAAGCCATATTTTTACTTCTCCAATCCGCTTTTTAAAACAAGCCCGATTATCACATTGAACCTGTCAATGGTGATATTCGGGCTGTAATTTTTATATTTTATTCATTCTGTAAATCTGCTTCTGAATCCGCTTCTTTAGCGTCATCATCTAAATCCTGCATTTCCTCGCCTTTTTCATTCTGCGGCTTTTTGGAAACCTTAGCGATAGTTGAAACAGTTACATTTTCATCAAGGTTGATTAATTTAACACCTGACGTAATTCTTCCAAGCTTAGAAATATCTTTGCATAAAAGCTGAATGATTACGCCCTCTGTCGTTATAAGCATAACCTCTCTTGTATCATCAACAGCCTTTACACCAATTACGTTTCCTGTTTTTTCGTTAATCTTGTAACATTTAATACCTTTACCGCCCCTGTGCTGTACGGTAAATTCATTAATATCCGTAATCTTTCCAAGTCCCTTTTCAGATACAATTAAGAGTGAATCTCCCTGACTGCTAAGCTGCATACCTACAACTTCATCTTCATCTAAAAGATTCATACCGATAACACCCATTGAGCTTCTTCCTGTCGGACGTACATCAGTCTCTTTAAAACGGATACACTGTCCAAGTTTTGTGACAAGAATAATGTCTTTAGTATTATCAGTGAGTTTTACTTCAATTAATTCATCATCCTCACGCAGATTAATTGCCTGAAGACCTGTTTTTCTGATATTAGCGTACTCCTTAAGCTGGGTTTTCTTAACAATACCTTTCTTCGTTGCCAAAAACATATAATCTGAATCATTAATATTTTTTGCATCAACAGGTATAACGGCAGTAATCTGTTCCTCCGGCTGTAACTGTAAAAGATTAATTACAGCAGTTCCTCTTGAGGTTCTTCCGGCTTCCGGAATCTCATATGCCTTTAATTTATATGCACGTCCCTGATTCGTGAAGAATGTAAGAGAGTGATGTGAAGTTGTCATAAATAAATCTTCAATAAAATCATCTTCCAGAGTCTGCATACCCTTAATTCCCTTGCCGCCTCTGTGCTGGCTCTTGAAATTATCAGGCGTCATACGCTTAATATATCCCAGATTAGTTCTTGCAATAATAACATGCTCATCAGGAATAAGATCTTCCATTGACAAATCATATTCATCAAATCCAATCTGAGTTCTTCTCTCATCTGAATATTTATCTGCAATAGCACTTATTTCAGTTTTAATGACCATGAGAAGCTTTTTCTTATCTCCGAGAATTGCCTTATACTCAGCAATCTTTGCAAGCAGTTCATTTAATTCCGCTTCAAGCTTTTCACGTTCCAAACCGGTAAGAGCCCTGAGTCTCATATCAACGATTGCCTGTGCCTGTGCTTCGGAAAGCCCAAATTCAGCAATTAAGCCCTCTTTGGCTATCTGAACATTTGCAGAACCTCTGATAATCTCTATAACTCTGTCTATATTATCAAGTGCAATCATTAAGCCCTCTAAAATGTGGGCGCGTTCTTCAGCTTTATTTAAATCGTACTGCGTTCTTCTTGTAACAACCTCTTCCTGATGCAAAAGGTAATACTTTAACATGTCGTAAAGATTCAATACCTTAGGCTCGTTATTTACAAGAGCAAGCATAATTACACCGAAAGTATCCTGAAGCTGTGTATGCTTGTAAAGCTGATTTAAAATTATGTTGGCATTTACATCTCTTCTTAACTCGATGCATATTCTCATACCGCTTCTGTCAGATTCATCTCTTAAAGCTGTAATTCCGTCAATTTTTTTATCTCTTACAAGCTCTGCAATCTTCTGAATTAACTTTGCTTTATTTACCATGTACGGAAGTTCAGTTACTATAATCCTGTTTTTTCCGTTTTCCATCGGTTCAATATCTGTTACGGCACGTACCCTTATTTTACCTCGTCCTGTGCGGTAAGCCTCTTCAATTCCTGCTTTGCCGATAATCACACCACCTGTCGGAAAATCCGGTCCCTTTACAATCTGCAATATCTCCTCAAGTGTTGTATCACAGTCTCTCTCAACCTTATTATCAATAATCTTAACTACTGCATCTATTACCTCACTCAGATTATGCGGCGGAATATTTGTTGCCATACCAACGGCAATACCTGCTGTTCCGTTTACTAAAAGATTAGGATAGCGTGACGGCAGTACAACAGGCTCTTTTTCCGTTTCATCAAAGTTAGGTACAAAATTGACTGTATTTTTATTAATATCCGCAGTCATTTCCATGGAAATTTTGCTCAGCCTTGCCTCTGTGTATCGCATTGCAGCCGCACCGTCGCCGTCTACCGAACCAAAATTTCCGTGTCCGTCTACTAACGGATATCTTGTATTAAAATCCTGAGCAAGTTTTACTAAAGCCTCGTAAATTGAAGAATCTCCATGTGGGTGATATTTACCCATTGTATCACCGACAATACGGGCACATTTTCTGTGCGGCTTGTCAGGACCATTATTTAATTCAATCATTGAAAATAAGATTCTTCTCTGAACAGGTTTTAAACCGTCTCTTACATCAGGAAGCGCTCTTGAAGCAATAACACTCATGGCATAATCAATATAATAATCTTCCATGGTTTTTTTCATATCCACTTCTTGAACCTTATCAAAGATATGTTCGTCCATTGTTTCTCCCTTCTTTGCTGCATTACAAATTAATTATCTTAAATGTCAAGATTCTTTACATACTTTGCATTTGCCTCGATAAATTCTCTTCTTGGCTCTACCTTATCTCCCATCAATGTAGAAAATGTAACATCAATTTCAGACTCAGAATCTTCGTCCATATTTACTCTCAATAAAATTCTTCTTTCAGGGTCCATAGTAGTCTCCCAAAGCTGATCTGCGTCCATTTCTCCCAGACCTTTGTATCGCTGTACTTTATTATTCTGGTCACGCCCTATCTCGAGCATAATTTTATTTAACTCTTCATCACTGTATGCATACCATACTTTTTTATTCTTCTCAATCTTATACAGCGGCGGCTGTGCAAGATATACATGCCCCTGTCTTATTAAATCAGGCATAAATCTGTAAAAGAATGTCAAAAGCAATGTCGCAATATGTGCGCCGTCAACATCGGCATCTGTCATGATGATGATCTTGTGATATCTTAATTTGCTGATATCAAAATCCTCATGGATACCTGTACCGAATGCAGTAATCATGGCTTTAATCTCTTCATTTCCGAGGATTCTGTCAAGTCTCGCCTTTTCAACGTTAAGTATCTTACCGCGAAGCGGCAGAATTGCCTGTGTTGCACGGCTTCTCGCAGTCTTTGCCGAACCGCCGGCTGAATCACCCTCAACGATATAGATTTCACAATTTTTAGGATCTCTGTCAGAGCAGTCTGCAAGTTTTCCCGGAAGACTTGTGTTTTCAAGTGCAGTCTTTCTTCTTGTCAAATCTCTTGCTTTTCTTGCGGCTTCTCTCGCACGCTGTGCCAAAATTGATTTTTCACATATTACTTTGGCGACAGCCGGATTCTGCTCTAAGAAAATTTCAAGCTGCTCGCTTACAATGCTGTCTACCGCACTTCTCGCAACAGTATTTCCAAGCTTCTGCTTTGTCTGTCCCTCAAACTGCGGATCCTCAATCTTAACACTGACAATGGCAGTCAGTCCCTCTCTTATATCATCACCTGAAAGGCTCTGTTCATTTTCTTTTATCAGCTTATTAGTTTTTGCATAATCGTTAAATGTTTTTGTCAGCGCATTTTTAAAACCTGTAAGATGTGTTCCACCCTCAGGAGTTTTAATATTATTTACAAATGAATCGACTACTTCGTTATAGCCGTCATTGTGCTGAAATGCCACTTCAACCTGTACGCCGTCTTTTATACCCTCGCAGTATATAATTTTATCGTATAATGCGTCCTTGCTCTTGTTTAAATATTCAACAAATTCCTTTATACCGCCTTCATAGTGGAATACTCTTTCCTGTTCAATTCCCTCTCTTGCGTCGGTAAGAACTATCTTGATTCCTTTAGTTAAAAACGCCATTTCACGAAGACGGCTTTTTAAAACATTATATTCAAATACAGTTGTCTCCTGAAAAATATCTTTATCAGGCAAAAATGTAACGGTAGTTCCTGTTTCATTTTCATCACAGCTTCCGACTACCTTTAACGGATAACATACATTTCCACGCTCATAACGCTGATTGTAAATCTTGCCGTCACGCTTTACAGAAACCTCCATCCACTCTGAAAGTGCATTTACTACTGACGCACCTACTCCATGAAGACCTCCTGATACTTTATATCCGCCGCCGCCGAACTTTCCGCCTGCATGCAGCATTGTATATACAACCTCTATCGCCGGTTTTCCTGTCTCATGGTTTACATCTACCGGAACACCTCTGCCGTTATCTACAACCGTGATAGAATTATCCTGATTAATCGTAACCGTTATTGTATCACAAAATCCGGCTAAAGCCTCATCTATCGCATTATCTACAATTTCATATACAAGATGATGAAGACCTCTTGACGATGTGCTGCCGATATACATACCGGGTCTTTTTCTTACAGCTTCAAGACCTTTCAGAATCTGAATCTGGTCACCACCATAATTATTTTCTGACACTGTACATTCCTCCTTAACCATATAAACAAAACCAACTGCTAATTTTCATCTGTTACAACGCCATTTACAACTTTAAAAATCTTATGAACATCAAACTGATTATTTATAAATTCATCAAGTCCCGTACAGGTGATAACAGTCTGAATACCACCGATACTGTCCAATAAAAACTGCTGTCTGTTGCTGTCAAGCTCTGATAATACATCATCAAGAAGCAGGACAGGCGTATCTTTAATAATAGTTTTAACTAACTCTATCTCAGAGAGCTTAAGAGACAGCGCTGCTGTTCTTTGCTGTCCCTGAGAACCGTATTTTCTTACATCATTCCCATTTATCAGAAAAATTATATCATCTTTGTGCGGGCCGAAATTTGTTGTCTTAAAACGAATATCCCTGTCTCTTGACCCTGTAACCGAATCATAAAGTGAGGCTGCCTCAACACATGGATTATATATCATTTCAAGTTTTTCTCTTCCACCTGAAAGTTTTTCATGAATCCGTCCCACAATTACATTCATTTTATTGATAAAATTAATTCTTCCCGAAATAACCTCGTTACCATATTTTACCAACTGTAAGTCCCAAATATCAAGTGTTGAAAGCTTCTCCTTAGACGGCTGGAAATATAAATCCTTTAAAAGCTTATTTCTCTGATTCAGTACTTTGTTATACTGTACAAGGCTGTTAAGATAAATTTTATCTAACTGGCTAAGCTCCATATCCATAAATTTTCTTCTCTCGGCAGGGCCGTTTTTAATGATATTTAAGTCCTCCGGTGAAAAAAAGACAATATTAATAATCCCAAAAAGATCAATGGCACGTTTTATTGGGATTCCGTTTACTGCAATTCCCTTTGTTTTATTTTTCTTAAGATGCATATCAATCCTATATGAAATGTCATGTTTTTTAACCTGCATCTTAAGATGAGCCTCATCTTTATCAAATTGTATTATTTCTCTGTCCTTGCTTCCCTTATGTGAACGTGAAGTTGCACAGACATACAGTGATTCCAAAATATTTGTTTTTCCCTGTGCATTATCGCCATAGATAATGTTCGTTTGCGGGTTCAAATTCATGTTAAGAATTTCATAATTTCTATAATTCTTTAAATCAATAGATTCAATAATCATTTTTCAATTCGTACTTCCTCACCGTTGAAGCATACAATTTCTCCGCCGGTAAGCTTCTTTCCACGCTGTGTTTCAACTTTGCCGTTGACTGTAACCAAACCGTCCTGAATAACTATCTTTGCTTCTACACCTGACTCTACAAGACCGGTAGCTTTCAGCACCTGTCCTAATTTAATAAATTCATCTTTAATCTTTATTGTCTGCATAAATGCTCCTTTAAATTTTATGCGCTGAAATTTACAGGTAAAATTAAATAAATATAACTTTCTTCCTTGTTTCTGATAAAGCAAGGTGCTTTAGGATTGACAAGATAAATATTAATCTGCTCATCATCGATGACCTTTAATGCGTCAATCAAAAACTTAGGATTAAAGCCAATCATAATATCTTTTCCGTCTTTGTTTATGTCAATGTCCTCGTTTAGTGAACCCATTGAAGAGTTGACATTTACCTCTAAAGAACCGTCTGTAATATTTAAAATAATAGGTTTCTTCTCGCTTTCTCTGATTAAAAGGTTAGCTCTGTCAATAGAATCTAAAAATTCTTTTTTATTAATAGTGACTTTAGTTTCATAATCACTTGAGAGCATTTGATTAATTTTAAAATATTCACCTTCAATTAAGCGTGAAACAACCATTGTATTATCAAATTCAAATAAAATGTGATTATTTGTAAAGTAAATGTTTACCATATCCTCTGCATTGGTAGATAAAATTTTACTTATTTCGGATAAAGTTTTTCCCGGTACAACAACCTTAACATCATCTGAATGTTTGTCCAGTTCAACATTGCGGATAGCAATTCTGTGACCGTCAAGACCTACAACCTTTAAAATATTGTTCTGTACTTCAAAAAGTTCACCTGTCATCATTTTATTGTTATCATTGATTGCAATAGAAAATAATGTCTGATTTATAGTCTCTCTTAATGTAAATTGTGAGAGTGTGATAAATTTATCTTTTTCTATAATAGGCAGATATGAAAAATCATCACCTGATTTTCCTGCAATATTAAATTTACTCTTTTCGCATGTAATGAGAGATGTGTAGTTGCTGTCTGTTTCAATGCAGATATCGTTATCAGGAAGCTTTCTTACAATTTCAGAAAAAATCTTAGCATCGATTGCAACTTTTCCTTTTTCGATTATTTCACCTTCTACAATAGTTTCGATTCCAAGTTCCATATCATTAGAAGTAAATTTGATGACATTGGTAGTTGCGTCAATCAGTATACATTCAAGAATTGTCATGGTCGTTTTTGTAGGAACGGCTTTCATAACAATACTTACAGCTTTAGCAAGATTATTTTTAGAAAAAACTAATTTCATAATTGTGTAAAACTCCTTTCAACGTAAAAAAGAAAACAAACAAGTAAATATAAATAAATAAAATTTAGTAGTAGTAGTAGTAGGGGCTGTGAATTTGTTGATATGTGGTCTAAGCCCTTAAAATATCAGCATTTTGGGCATATAAAAACTAAGTAGACAACGGTTGTATAAGGTGTTAAAAATCAGGGATAACTTTAAACATCTTAAATTCCGAAAAATCTCATTGTGGAGACTAAATCCGGTATAAACAATAAAATCACAGCTTTTAAACATAAAAAATGTTATAAAATGTGGATAACTTTTAGGAAGGGTCTATCTTTTTAATAAGAATATCCACAGTATTTTTAGTTGACTCGTTAGTGAGTACTTCTTTTGCAATTTTTTCAGAACCATGAATGATAGTTGTATGGTCTCTGTTTCCAAGCGCCTTGCCGATTGCCTGAAGAGCAATGTTAGTCATCTGACGGCACAGATACATTGTAATCTGGCGAGGATATACGATATCCGCACTTCTTTTTGAAGAAATGATATCGGCAGGAGAAATGCCAAAATGATCTGCTACAATCTGAATAATAAGTTCAGGTGTAACCTCCTTTTTGGCGTCAGGCGATATTAAATCCTTTAAGGTTTCCTCAGCAAATTCTACCGTAATAGGGCTGCGTGAAAGTGTAGCGAAAGCAGAAAGTTTTGTAAGAGCGCCTTCAAGCTCTCGGATACTTGATTTAATATGTGTTGCAACAGAGTCCTGAACATCGTCAGGAATATTATATCCGCCAAGTTCTACCTTTTTCTTTAAAATTGCACGCTTAGTTTCATAAGTAGGAATCTGTATGTCGACAGGAAGTCCCATCTCAAAACGTGTACGAAGTCTCTCAGTCAGTGTTTCCATTTCCTTAGGAGGACGGTCAGAAGATATTACAATCTGCTTGCTGTCCTGATAGAGTGCATTAAAGGTATGGAAAAAGTCCTCCTGAGTAGATTCCTTTCCTATTCTAAATTGTATATCGTCGATTAGAAGTACATCTATATCACGGTATTTTTTACGAAATTCCGAATTTTTCTGGTTCTTTACCGAATCGATAAGTTCGTTGGTAAAGGTTTCGGAAGTAACATATAATACACGGCGTGTAGGATCGTTGGTAATAATAAAATGTGCAATAGCCTGCATAAGATGTGTTTTACCAAGTCCCACTCCTCCGTAGATAAATAAAGGATTATATACATGTCCCGGTGTCTCTGCAACAGCAAGAGAGGCTGCGTGTGCCAGATTATTATTGGTACCTACGACAAATGTATCAAATGTATAGTTAGGATTAAGATTTTGTAATCCTGAATTTTTGTTGACAGGATTGGCATTTGCCTTTTTCTTTTCAGCAGCCTTTTTTTCTTCGGGTGAAATCAGTTTGACTTCATATTCGTGATTCATAATTTCACAGATAGTAACCTTTAAGGCTTCAAGATACTTCTTTTCTATGTAAGAAACAGCCATTGAAGGGTCCATGTTAGTCTTAGAGATAATAAGTGTAAGTATATTATCTTCCAATGAATAAACTTCAATCGGCTGAATCCATGTGGAAAAAGAAATATTCTGGAGTTCGTATCGTTCTCTAAAGGTCTGTAAAATCAGATTCCAGTTTTGTTTTAGTTCTTCCATAATTATATCAATGCCTTTCTGGCTTTTATTAATGTAAATGTATAGCGTCGGTGGACAGGGACGCAAATTTTATGCTTCTGACTTTCCGACGCTACTAATATATAATATAACAAATGTGGATTTTTATCAAGAACACCTACAAAAAATAGTGGATAACTTATTAAAATAAGGGTATGTTGACAAGTTATAAACATTATAAACGTCGAAAAACAGCACATTTGCACCTAATTGTGTGTATATTATCAACAGTTATTCACATTTTATCAACAATTTGTGGATAACTTGTTAATAGTTGTGTACAGATGGTAAAATGTTAGATATCGTGTTATAAATTTGATAAAATCAAAAATTAAGAGGTGATACTGTGATAAGAAAATTTAGAAAAAATGATTTAAGCATTGTTATGGAAATATGGCTTAATACAAATATTCAAACGCATGACTTTATTTCTGAAAAATATTGGACAGATAATTATGAGATGGTAAAGGAAATGATGCCGCAGGCAGAAGTATATGTTTATGAAGATGATAAAGTTGACCGAATAGATGGCTTTATTGGATTGACAGGTGATTATATCGCCGGGATTTTTGTAAGAAGTGGAGTAAGGTCAAAAGGCATTGGAAAAAAACTGTTAGATTATGTGAAGGCTATCAATCCAAGTTTAAGTTTGAATGTTTATCAAAAGAATGTACGTGCAATATGTTTTTATCAGAGAGAGGGGTTTGTTATTAAATCTGAAAATATTGATTATGATACAAATGAAATTGAGTTTGTGATGGGGTGGAGTAGATAGCTAAATGAGGTTACAT
>JAGAJD010000070.1 GCA_017626275.1 Lachnospira sp. | reverse complement strand
GAACCAATCTTTATCTTTATATCCTCGGCTGTTCTCTCACCGATAAGAAGATTATGCTTCTTTCTCATATAACGCACAAGGGCTTCATCAAAATCATCCCCTGCAATCTTAATTGACGTGCTTACAACCGTACCGCCAAGTGAAATAACAGCAATATCAGTTGTTCCGCCGCCGATATCTACAATCATGTTGCCGCATGGTCTTGAAATATCAATACCTGCACCGATTGCTGCTGCGATTGGCTCTTCAATAATAGCAACCTCTCTTGCACCTGCCTGAAGTGTTGCGTCCTCTACCGCTTTTTTCTCCACTTCCGTAACACCTGACGGTACACATACGCTGATTCTCGGCTTCTTTAACATTCTCTTGCCGATTGCTTTCTGAATAAAGTACTTAAGCATTTTTTCAGTTACACGATAATCCGAAATAACACCCTGTCTCAACGGTCTTACCGCAACAATATTACCCGGTGTTCTTCCAAGCATTAATCTTGCTTCTTCGCCAATAGCCTTAATCTTATTGGTATCCCTGTCAAATGCTACTACTGAAGGCTCTTTTAATACAACGCCCTTTCCTTTTATATAAACCAGTATGCTGGCTGTACCCAAATCTACTCCGATATCGGTTGATAACATTATGAATCCCCTTTCTGTTGTTCACCTGTCAATCTATGTCATTTATATTTTATCTCTTTATTACTATACACTTTCGCAGTGTATGGTCGAATATCATTATATACAAGATTGAATAAATTTAAAAGAGTTAAATTAAACTTTTTTTCAAAAAATAGTAAAAAATATCATGGGCAATGCATATTTTTTCTGCAATGCCCATGATTCTTTAAAATTTACTTTCTAAAATTAAAATATTCCTTAAACTCCTCAAGTGCTTCTCCGAATTTTGCAGATGTTGCTGACGGAAAGCTGTTAAACATGGAGTGCTTGAATTTGCCCAGCCTTTCTTTGGCGGCACCAATCTCAAGTCTTAACCTTTCAGCTCTCTCCTCCTGCTTTCCTAAAAACTCAATCTGCTTTTCATTATTCTTGTCGGTAAATAATTCCCTTACTTCATTTACACGCTCCGTAAGTTCCGTAAGCTCCGTCTTCATGGAAGTCACATAAGACATAAGTTTTCTGAAATCAAATGCATTTTTAAATGCATTAACCGTATCTACTGCCGCAAATGCTATGATAATGAGCATTATAACCTTCAGCGTGTTAGGCGTCACTGTTTGCACAAGTGAGGCTATCGGCACATGGATAAAACACACCAGTATTACGGACAGCAATCCCCAAAACAGAGATGAGGTCAGGCAGATATATCCGTTAACATTAAACTTTTTATCACTGTAATCCCAGTAACGCATATTAAACATCATTTCCATAAGTACACCCGTCACATATTCAAGACATGTCGCACTAACCATACCGCAAATGTACACAAGTAAGTAATTATCTTTTGCCCATAATGTTGTAACAAGCATTACCACAGCACCCGAACCATAAAGCGGCAGCATCGGCCCTTTTAAAAAGCCTCTGTTTGTAAGTCTCCTTTTACTGACCGATACTATTGTGGATTCAATGCACCAGCCCAAAAAACTGTAAATAAAGAAAAATGCTATCCATTCGGTAATGGTGTAATTTTCTATCAATCCTGCGCCTCCATATTATTTTTGTAAATACATTTTTAATGAATCAACTCTGTCTAACTTCTCCCATGGAAGATTAAGGTCATTACGTCCAAAATGTCCATAGCTTGCTGTCTGCTTGTAAATCGGTCTTCTTAAATCAAGCATTTTAATGATTCCTGCCGGTCTTAAATCAAAGTTTTCCCTGATTATCTCTACAAGCTGCTCATCGCTTAATTTACCTGTTCCGAAAGTATCTACCATAACAGATGTAGGAAGTGCAACACCGATAGCATATGAGAGCTGAATCTCACATCTGTCTGCCAGACCTGCAGCTACAATATTTTTTGCCACATATCTTGCAGCATAAGCTGCTGAACGGTCTACCTTTGTGCAGTCCTTTCCTGAAAATGCTCCGCCGCCGTGTCTTGCTGTACCGCCGTAAGTATCCACAATAATCTTGCGTCCTGTCAGACCGCTGTCTCCGTTAGGTCCTCCGATAACAAAACGTCCCGTCGGGTTAATATAAATCTTGGTATCCTTGTCCACCATATCAGCGTCTACAATCTCATCGATAACATATTTTCTTATGTCTTCATGAATCTGCTCCTGAGATACCTCCGGTGCATGCTGTGAAGACACTACAATAGCTTCAAGCCTTAACGGTTTATTATTCTCGTCATACTCTACCGTAACCTG
Organism: Lachnospira sp.; assembly: GCA_017626275.1. Lineage (GTDB taxonomy): Bacteria > Bacillota > Clostridia > Lachnospirales > Lachnospiraceae > Lachnospira. The sequence goes on along the minus strand of JAGAJD010000070.1, from coordinate 1,197 downwards.
TGTTTTGCCGTCAGGTCTTAAATATGCAAGAGTACCGTCTTTTCTTACCTTTGTAAGCTGTCTTGCAAGCTTCTGTGCAAGTGCAGCCGCATAAGGCATATATTCTTCCGTCTCGTTTGATGCATAACCAAACATCATTCCCTGATCTCCGGCACCGATATCATCTAAATCAATATCAGTTCCCAGCCTTGCTTCTAAAGCCTTATCAACACCCATTGCAATATCTGGAGACTGCTTATCAAGCGCTACCATAACTGCACATGTATTGCCGTCAAAGCCCTTCTCTGAACTATCATACCCGATTTCCACGACAGTATTCCTTACAATCTGTGCAATATCAACATTTGCCTTTGTCGTAATCTCTCCCATTACCATTACAAAACCTGTATTTGTAAGTGTCTCACAGGCAACTCTTGAATACGGATCCTGCTCATACAATGCATCTAACACCGCATCTGAAATCTGGTCGCAGATTTTATCCGGATGTCCTTCTGTTACTGATTCTGATGTAAATAATCTTTTTTCCATAAAGTCCTCCATTCCGCCGCTTTAGCGGCATTTAAGCGTGTATATAGACAACTGCCAAAACTGTTAATTAAAAGCTAAAAAACGGACCCCTTAGTCTGGGATCCGTAATCTGTACTATTAGACTCGTAATCCTCTTATTGTTCGATCTGTCATGTGACAGAATAAGTCGCTCAGGTTGGCACCTTCCATAACATGGGGTTGCCGGGCTTCATCGATCCTATGTATCTCCACCGCTCTAAATAAGGGACATTCCGCAATTATTCAGTTTCTTACAAGATATTACACAACTTAATGCTATTCGTCAAGTACTATTTTATTGACTTTTTCTTCCAGCACAAATATAATGATTACAGTTATGTTACGTAAAATACAAAATTAAGGAGAATGTACCATGAATAAAGATAATCTACCTGAAAAAACCGTTTTTGTTTTTGATGCTACCGAGGGGATGGTACTGTCAAAAGATGTTATTAATTCTGACGGACGGCTTATAGCACCGGCTTCAACTGTATTAACACTCGATATAATTTCAAGAATTTCCGGATATAATATTCTTGAAATCAGTGTTTATGAAAAGCGTAAAGAAGCCCCTCATGAAAATGTAGCATACAAAGAGCAGATGACTTATTATGAAAAAGTCAAAGACAGCGATAACTTTAAAAACTTCAG
>JAGAJD010000006.1 GCA_017626275.1 Lachnospira sp. | reverse complement strand
GGCACTCACGATGATTTCAGGTCTTGGGGCATTTGAGAAAGCCGCCCCGCAGTACTTAAAGACTGTCGCATTTGGAAGTGAGGTATTTCCGGTCAAGCAGTTTAAGCTTTGGAAAAAATATGTGCCGCAGGCGCGCTATATCAATCTGTACGGTCCGACCGAGGCAACGGGAATGTCCTGTTACTATGTGGTTGACAGGGATTTTGAGGAAAATGAAGCGATACCGATTGGAAAGCCTTTCCGCAACACGGAGATTCTTCTTTTAGACGAGAACGGACATCAGACGCCTTTCGGCGAAAAGGGTGAAATATGTATCCGTGGAACTGCGGTGACTTTAGGCTACTATAAGCAGTTTGATAAAACTGCCGAAAGCTTTGTACAGAATCCGTTAAATTCGTTGTATCCCGAAATTATTTACAGGACGGGCGACCTGGGATTTTTCAATGAGCGTGGAGAGCTTATGTTTGCATCAAGAAAGGACTATCAGATTAAGCATATGGGACACCGTATAGAGCTTGGCGAGATTGAGATGGCGGTCAATCAAAATACAGGTGTTGAGAGCTGCTGCTGTATATATGAAGAAGAAAAAAAGAAGATAATTCTGTATTATACGGGGTCGGTGTCAGTTGAAGAGCTGACTGCATTTGTAAAGGAAAAGCTTCCCAGATATATGCTGCCGAATGCAGTCAGAAAGATACAGAGACTTCCGCTGACGCTTAACGGAAAGGTAGACAGGCTTGCTTTAAAGGAAATGTGGAAGAATAATAGATAGGAAAAAGCCGCATATGCGGCGGAATGGAGAACAGGTTGGACGAGCTTATTGATATTTTAAAAAATCTGCACGCTGATGTGGATTATGAAAAATGTACTGCATTGATAGATGACAAAATTCTTGATTCATTTGATCTTATAACTATGATTGCAGATATTCATGAAAAATTTGATGTTATTATTCCGGCAGACGAGATTATTGCGCAAAATTTTAATTCCGCAAAATCCATTTACTCCTTGATTGAGCGTCTGCTGGACGATGAGGAATAGGTGAAGCATGCTTTTTACATCACTTGAATTTATTCTGTTTATTCTGGGCGTGTTTGTTCTTTATTACATAGTTCCGAAACGCTTTCAGTGGAAGCTGCTGCTTATTGCAAATGTATTTTTTTACGCCTGCGCAGGTATCGGCGGAATGGTGTTTATGGGAGTAACCATTGTGACATCTTATGCAGCGACGGTCTGTATGGACAGGCTGCAAAAAAAGGCAGACAATTGCATACAGTCACAAAAGGGAATCTGGACAAAGGAAGAGAGAAAAGCCTACAAAAAGCAGGTCAAAAAAAGAAAACGAAATATATTGCTTGACTGTTTATTTATTAATATTGGTATTCTTGCAATTCTTAAATATACTAATTTTGCGATTGCCAACATTAACGGGATTGCCGCTGCATTTACAGGAAATGGAGTGCTTGCATATACGGATTTTGTGCTGCCGCTTGGAATTTCATTTTATACCTTTCAGACAATGGGGTATGTAATTGATGTATACCGTGGCAAGGCAGAGGCAGAGCGAAACATATTTAAAATGGCATTGTTTGTGTCATTTTTTCCGCAGCTTATTCAGGGACCTATAAGCCGTTTTGGGGAGCTTAAAGAAACGCTGTATAAAGAGCATAATTTTGTGTTTAAGAATGTTTTGTTCGGAGTGGAGCGTATTCTCTGGGGATATTTTAAAAAGCTTGTCATTGCAGACAGAATACTGGTTGCGGTAAATACAATTATCGGTCAGCCTTCAGAATATTACGGCTTTTATGTATTCTTAGGAATGATATTTTATGCGGTAGAGCTTTATGCGGATTTTACGGGAGGCATTGATATTACGATAGGAATTGCGCAGGTGCTTGGCATTAATCTGACTGAAAATTTTGAGCGCCCGTATTTTTCAAAGAGTATCGCAGAGTACTGGCGGAGATGGCATATCACGATGGGAGCGTGGTTCAGGGATTATATTTACTATCCGATGTCGGCATCAGTTCCGGTAATGAAGCTTTCCACATTTACAAGAAAACATTTCGGTGAGGCGGTTGGGAGAAGGCTGCCTGTATATCTTGTTATGTTTACGGTTTGGTTTGCAACAGGCATATGGCATGGCGCAAGCTGGAATTTTATTGTTTGGGGACTTCTTAACTGCACTGTGATTCTTATTTCACAGGAGTGCCGCCCGCTTTATGAGAAATTTCATGCAAAGTTTCCGAAGCTTAAAGACAAATGCGGCTACAAATGCTTTCAAATTATAAGAACAATTTTGCTTATGTCGGTGCTTCGGCTTCTCGACTGTTACAGAAATGTGCCTATGACATTTTGTATGTTTAGCACAATGTTTACCCGTTTTAACATAGGCAGCGTGCTTGGCGGCGGACTGCTCACGCTTGGAATTACAGTTTATGATTATGCTGTTGTTGGTCTGGGCGTGATGCTTTTATTTATGGTCAGCATGCTTCAAAGAAAAGGAAGCGTAAGGGAACGGCTGTATGAAAAGTCTGTTGTTGTGCAGTATTTTGCGGTTTTATTTCTGCTCGTTGCGATAATTATTTTTGGCGCATATGGAATAGGATATGATGCAAATCAGTTTATATACAATCAGTTTTAGAACGGAAGAGGTATCATTTATAATGCGTCAGCAGAAAGGAGGATTAAGCTGAAATGAAAAGACGAACGAAGACAGCGGCGGCAGCCGTACTTATGATTGCATTTACATTTTTAGTCCTCTTTCTTTTTCAGGCGCTGCTTGTTCCCAAATATATGTCGGGAGTGCGTGAGGGCGCATTAATTCAGGAATATTATAGGGAAACAACGAAGCATGATGTGATATTTATTGGCGACTGTGAGGTGTATGAAAATATTTCGCCTGTGACATTATGGGAGGAATACGGAATCACAAGTTATATAAGAGGCAGTGCGCAGCAGCTTGTATGGCAGTCATATTATCTGCTGGAGGAGACATTAAAATATGAAAAGCCTGACGTTGTCGTGTTTAATGTGCTTTCAATGAAATATAATGAGCCGCAGAATGAAGCGTATAACCGCATGACCTTAGACGGAATGAAGTGGTCGTCATCTAAGGCTCAATCTGTTAAGGTGTCCATGACTGGAGATGAGAATTTTGCAAGCTATGTTTTTCCTTTGCTTAGATTTCATTCACGTTGGAGCGAATTGACAAAAGAGGATTTTCGTTATATGTTTTCAAGAGATACAGTCTCGCATAACGGATATCTTATGCAGGTTGGAACAAAGCCGGTTACAACTATGCCAAAGACTGAAATTCTCGACAATTATTCATTTGGTGAAAATGCGTGGCAATATCTTGAGAAAATCACTGACATTTGCAGGGAAAACGGAATAAAGCTTGTGTTAATGAAAGCGCCGACGATTTATCCCGTGTGGTATGAGCAGTGGGAAAAACAGATAGAAGAATATGCAGACAAAAATGATTTGTTGTATTATAATTTTTTAGAGACTATGGACGAGGCAGGGATAGACCTGACAACGGATACCTATGATGCAGGACTGCATTTGAATGTCGAAGGGGCTGAAAAATTATCAAAATATTTTGGAAAAATTCTTGTGCAGGAGTGCGGATTATCGGATAATAGAAAAGATGAAGCTTTGTCAGAGGTTTGGAGAGAAAAGATTTGTGCATACGAAGCCGAAAAGGAGCAGAAGTATCGGGAATCGGAGCAAAGCGGGAATAATCAGAAAGGATAACGAAATGAAAAAATATTTTGCGGCAGTAATCTGTATAGCAGCCGCCTTTGTTTTTTGTTCGTGTGCAGTAGGTGAAGCTGCTGGCAGCAGTAAAAATACAGGCGTTCAAAACGGTGGCTATTATTTTGAAAGCGGAGCGGGAAAGATATATATTAATGAGGAGGCAGATACTGTGCTTGCAAGACTTGGAGAACCGTCAGGCGGAACTTATGAGGCTGTGAGCTGTGCATTTGAGGGTAAGGAAATTTTCTATTATTATGACGGTTTTACGATACAGACATATAAAAAGAATGGTAAAAAGTACATTTATACAATTAATCTTGAGGACGATACGGTAAAGACGGCGGAGGGAATTAAGCTTGGAGATTCACTTACGACAGTCACGGACAAATACGGCACGCATTATGCACTTTCAGGAGACACTTATGCGTATGTGAAGGATAATATGAAGCTTACATTTATTATACAGAATGACAGGGTTATGTCGATTAAGTATTGGCTTATTACTGATTAATAGACAATATAACTGCTGGTTTTAGTGTGAATGTGAAAGGATGTAAAGATATTATGAATAATTATGCAATTCTTAGGAACAGAGGAGAATATACAATATTTGAATTTAATAATCAAATAATACGTTTTGTTACATCTTCAAAGCTGGAAAAGTATACTAAAGTTGTTGAGTGGGATCATGGATATTTGGTGGTGATGGCAAAATACAAGAATCTGGGTGAGGTAGAGGAATATATTGACCTGATTCCAATACTTCAGAATCTATATTATGATACAGATGCTTTTTTAGAGCCTATAAAGGAGGTAAGGATTGAATATGCAGCTTGATATTAAAGATATTGCAGATAAGGCGGATATGATTATCAATGGATATGCTTTTACAAAAGATAACGAATGGGTGCGTGTACTTAATCTTAATTGCATAAATCATGCAGCGGTTATTTTAAATGACAAAATTGTAGAGACTAATATGGACGATATTGAGAACGGGATTGTTATGGATTATTACATTCGCAATAAACAATTTATGGAGGAATAAAATGCCGAAATATTATGAGTTTAAGGTGTGTGGTTATTATTTGTATTATACAGCAAGCTGCGTAATAGAGGCGATGCATGTACACGCAAGTGATAGGAAATTAACAGAAGCAGGCTCAGCAAAATTTTTTGTTAAAAGTAATGGAGATACTACCGTAGAAAAACAGGGAAATCTTAAAGAGCGTGAGATTAGAAAAATAAGAGAATTTATTAAAGAGCATTATAGAGAGATGTATCTAAAATGGTTAGAAATAGCAGATACGGGATTCTACGGAGACAAATAAAAACGACTGAGAGCTGTTATGAAACAAAATAATTAATAATGAGATGGAAAGGATTATTACAGGAGGAATTAAAATGATTGGAATTATTGGAGCAATGGACGAAGAGGTAGAACAGATTGTTGCTGCTATGGAGGTCGAGAGAGAGGAGACGAAGGCTCAGATGACCTTTAAAGCAGGAAAGTTAAACGGTAAGGACGCTGTCGTTGTAAGAAGCGGAATAGGAAAGGTAAATGCGGCAGTCTGCACACAGATTCTTGTAGATGATTTTGGCGTTGACGCAGTAATTAATACGGGGATTGCCGGTTCTTTAAAGAATGAAATTGATATTACAGATGTGGTTATATCAGATGACGTACTTCATCATGATATGGACGCAACAGGTTTTGGATATGAGTTGGGACAGATTCCGAGAATGGATACACTGTCATTTAAGGCAGATGAGAGGCTGATAAAGCTTGCAAAGGAGAGCTGTGAAAAGGTAATTCCGCAGGTTGGAGTTCATGTTGGACGTATTGTAAGTGGAGACCAGTTTATTTCCGATAAGGAAGTAAAGACAAAGATAAGTGATAATTTTAACGGTTTCTGTACAGAGATGGAGGGAGCAGCTATTGCGCAGGCGGCATATTTAAATAAAGTCCCGTTTGTGATTCTTCGTGCGATTTCAGACAAAGCCGACGACAGTGCAACGATGGATTATCCTGCATTTGAGAAACAGGCAATTCACAATTCGGTGCTGCTGCTTAAGGAGTTTGTGGCAAGAATATAAACTAATAAATATAACGGGAGAATCTGTCATAATTTGGCGGATTCTCCTTATTTTTGTATAATAGAAGAAATTTGGCTCACATTTTGACGAACGATTCTTTGCAGAAGTGCTTTAAAAATTAGCATTTATGCGATAATATAATATCAAAGTCAGAAAAGTAAAAAGGAGGAATCAGGTGAGGGCTGTTGTTATAATGATTGTGGCATTATTTGTTGGGGGAATGGTGGTCTGGCTGTCATTGTTTAAGTATTGCTGCATGATGATTAACGACATAAGAAGCGGAACACGCAGAGTACATGTAATACGCAAGGTTATACAAAAATACGACGATTGCAGAAAACTGGATATATCAGTTAATAACGTGGAAGTGTTTGTGGAAAAAATACTCGAAAGCGAAAAAATCTGTGGATTACGGCTAAAGGAATGGGAACGGCTTGCCGGCTCATTTAAGTATATAATCGTTTTGCTTGGAATTTTCTCCGGCATTATTTTAAAAGGAAATACTGATGAAATCTATATCTGCGTGGCAGTGGCGGCAATGTGCTGTGTGGGGCTGCACTTTATGGACAGGCTTACAGATGCAAAGGGGTATTTTAAAGATACTGTTGTGGAGCTGGTTGATTATCTCGAAAACAGCGGTGCAGTGCGAAGTCAGGCAGGAAAAGTTATGGCTTCCAAGCTAAAGGGAAAAGCTGCCAGTGAATTTGTAAAAATGAATAAAAGATATGAGAAAATTTGTGCAGCAAAAGGACATTTATCTTGAAAATAAAGGCACTTATGTTTATAATTAATATATATTAATTCATTTGAAAGGGAGAACAGTTATGGGACAGGTTTGTTTTGATTATTCAAAGACTGAAGGGTATGTAGGAGCGCATGAGATTGAATCCATGAAGGCGATTACGGAAAGTGCGAGAGAGCTTCTTCTTTCAAAGAGCGGTGCGGGTAACGATTATCTTGGCTGGATAGATCTTCCGGTTGATTATGATAAGGAAGAGTTTGCAAGAATCAAGAAGGCTGCTGAAAAGATTCGTTCTGATTCAGAGGTTCTCGTGGTTATCGGAATCGGCGGCTCATATCTCGGAGCGAGAGCGGCGATTGAATTT
>JAGAJD010000069.1 GCA_017626275.1 Lachnospira sp. | reverse complement strand
TTACCGATATAACCTGTTATTTTTATATCCTGTGTAGATACATTTACCTCAATTAAATTTTTTGTGATATCTCGCCCGTATACAGAGTAGATAATATCCTTTAAATTGGTATTTCCCGATGTATGAAGTCTGTTCTGATTGTTGCTGATAAATCTAAATGAAATGTCAGGGTGCGACAGTGCCAAATGCTCTATCAGCGCATTGACATACCCCGCTTCCGTAGCCGCAGTCTTTAAAAATTTTCTTCTTACGGGAGTATTGTAAAACAGATTTCTCACAATAAAAGTCGTACCGTCAGGTGCGCCAACCTCGTCAAGACTTTTCTCCTCTCCGCCCTCAATTACATAGCGGCTTCCCGTCATCTCACCTGCTGTCTTTGTTATCAGCTCAATCTGTGAAACAGACGCAATACTTGAGAGTGCTTCACCTCTAAAGCCGAGAGAAGCCACGCACATCAAATCCTCTATCGACTGTATTTTGCTCGTTGAATGTCTTAAAAATGCCATTGGCAGTTCTTCACGCTTAATTCCGCAGCCATTATCCGTAATTCGGATAAATGAGATTCCGCCCTCTTTAATTTCAACAGTAATGGCAGTTGCCCCTGCGTCAATCGCATTTTCCACTAATTCCTTTACTACTGACGACGGTCTTTCAATAACCTCTCCTGCCGCAATTTTATTAATTGTATTCTGGTCTAATACCTGTATCGGCAATCTGCCCACTTCCTTTCTTTGCCCTTCATTAAAAAATGTGCAACCTGTTTTTCTGTAACAGCCCGTCGAGCCTGCTTACATTACACAAATTGCACATAAATTTGTTACCAGCGGTTCTTAACTCTGCCCTGTAACTTATATAATGTATTAAGCGCATCTATCGGCGTCATATTACTGATATCGAGCTGCTTAATATCCTCTATAATATCATCATTATTAACAGTATCAAAAAGTGACATCTGCTTTACTTCCAAATCATCTACTTTTTTGTATGATTCACTAACCTTTTCACTCTTTTTGGAGTACTGCGCAATATCCTTTGCTTTTTGCGAAATGTCTGCGTCAGACAAATCCCTTACAAGCTCCTTTGCACGCTCAATTACCGAATCCGGTACGCCTGCAAGCTTTGCAACCTGAATACCGTAGCTTTTGTCTGCCCCGCCTTTGACAATCTTTCTTAAGAAAACAATATCGTCGCCGTTCTCTTTTACGGCAATGCAGTAATTATTTACACCGTCTAACGTTCCCTCAAGCTCCGTCAATTCGTGATAATGTGTTGCAAACAAAGTTTTAGCTCCCAGAATTTTAGTATTTGCGATATATTCCACAACTGCCCATGCAATACTTAAACCGTCAAATGTGCTTGTACCTCTGCCGATTTCATCAAGTATAAGAAGGCTCTTTTGCGTTGCATTTCTTAAAATATTGGCAACCTCCGTCATCTCAACCATAAAGGTAGACTGTCCTGACGCCAAATCATCGGACGCACCTACTCTCGTAAAAATTCTGTCGACAATACCTATATCTGCTTCCTGGGCAGGAACAAACGAACCTATCTGAGCCATCAGGACAATTAACGCCGTCTGTCTCATGTAAGTAGACTTACCTGCCATGTTAGGTCCTGTAATAATTGATATTCTGTTCTTTGCATTATCAAGATATGTATTGTTAGCAACAAACATATCGTTGCGAATCATTTTTTCAACGACAGGGTGTCTGCCATTTTTAATATCGATAATTCCCTTTTCGTTGATGGACGGTTTTACATAATTGTTCTGCTGCGCCACAACAGACAAAGCTGCAAACACATCCGTCTCTGCAATCGCTTTGGCAGTTGCCTTAATTCTTCTTACTTCCTCTGCAATTTTATCTCTCACCTGATTAAACAAATCATATTCAAGACTGTAAAGCTTATCCTCCGCACCGAGAATTACGTCCTCAAGCTTTTTCAATTCATCTGTCGTGTAACGCTCCGCATTAGTGAGAGTCTGTTTTCTCACCCAGTTTTCAGGCACAAGACTTTTAAATGAATTAGTAACCTCAAGATAATAGCCAAATACCTTATTGTACTTAACCTTAAGATTCTTGATTCCCGTTGCTTCTTTTTCCCTTGTCTCTAACTGCGTAAGCCACTCTTTTCCCTGTGTCTTTGCATTTCTCAATTCGTCTGCTTCTTTTGAGAAGCCCTCTTTTATAATGCCGCCCTCTCTGACAGTAATCGGCGGTTCTTCCACAATCGCCGAATCAATCAGACTGTAAATATCCTGCAAATCGTCAAGCCTGTCATATATATCCCTGTACAGCTCACTTTTCATTTCTCCGACAATTCTCTTAATATGCGGAAGCATTTCCAAAGAATTTCTAAATGCAATTAAATCTCTCGGATTGGCAGAATGACAGCTTATTTTTGTCATAATTCGCTCTAAATCATATACCGGATTTAAGTACTCCCGTATCTCTTCTCTGTCAATGGCATTTGAATTTAACTCCTCGACAGCCTGCTGCCGCCTTAATATATCTTCCCTGTTAATTAACGGCTGTTCAATCATTGAGCGTAGCTCCCTTGCGCCCATTGCCGTCTTCGTCTTATCAAGCACCCAGAGAAGAGAGCCTTTTTTTTGCTTCTCACGCAATGTTTCGACCAGCTCAAGATTACGCCTTGAAGAGCTGTCAATAAGCATATATTTTCCAATGGTATACGGAGTAATCGATGTAATGTGAGACACGCTTCCCTTTTGCATCTCATACAGATATAACAACAATGCTCCCGCCGCAATTACTCCGACCGAATAATCCCTAAGACCAAGTCCGTCAAGCAGTCCTACCTTGAAATGCTCCAAAAGCTTTTTAACGCATGTTTCCTCATCAAAATACCAGCCTTCAAGCGTAGACATTGCAATTCCAAGCTTTTCATTTACGGCAGTCAGGTCAATGCCGCTCATTGAAAAATATTCGTTTGCTATAATCTCTGACGGAACAAATTTATTAATCTCATCGAGCAGCTCGCTGCCTGACTTTAATTCTGTCACATAATAATCACCTGTGGAAAAATCCGCAATGGAAACTCCTATATTTTCCCCAAGATAGACAATACTCATAAGATAATTATTCTTAGATTCATCTAACGCCTGAGTATTAAGATTAGTTCCCGGAGTAACAATCTGAATAACCTCTCTTTTAACGATTCCTTTCGCCTGCTTCGGATCCTCCACCTGCTCGCATATAGCCACCTTATGTCCGTTTGCCACCAGCCCGTTTAAATAGCTGTCTGCCGCAT
>JAGAJD010000068.1 GCA_017626275.1 Lachnospira sp. | reverse complement strand
GATTTGGTAACTTTATAGTAATTGTGTATATTTTGTGGTTTAATTATACATAAGTTAATTTGTAAAAAAATACTAAAGAAAGTAGGAGAAAAAGATGTACATATGTCACTCGTTTAACAGGAAAGAAACACATACGGAAGCCGTAATATATTATATGGAAAATTGGGGTTTGTCTGTGCCATGCAATGAAGACATTTATTTTCTTGAAAGTGATTATGCAGAGCTGCAGGATATTCTTGAGGGTGAAGGAAGTGTATTAATTGTTCTTACGCAGTATTTGGGAACTGATACAGAAGCACTTGTTGAACTTGACATTATCAGAAAGCTTTTTATAGACGGAAAAGTGAAAGTATTTACGTTTTGTTATGATGTGGACTTAGAGGAGCTTCCGTGCAGAATGGAGTGGCTTAAAAAGACAGAAATGCTGCCGATAGAGGGAGCGGTTTCGCTTTATCAGGCAATATGCAGTATTATAGATGTACATTTGGACGAAGATATAAAGAAAACAGGCAGTATGGGAAATTGCAGGAAAATGGCAGATGAGCTGATTAGAGGGGACAGGTATATCAGTGAACTGCTTAAGGAATATGAAGGTCTTGAAAAGTATGCCACAAAAACTAAAATAGTGGTTTTATATGCAATATATCGTTATATTTCCGTAACGTATACGATAAAAAGTGAAAATTCGTTTTATGCGAATTGTATTACACATGTTTTTGAAGAACTTGATTGTCAGGAGCAGTGCAGGACGCTTCAGCTCAGGATTGTAGAGAGAAGTCTGTTATTGCTTATTTTAAGAAATTTTTAAGAAATACTACCATTCATTTCTAAGATTTTGCTTCTAAAATGCCTTTATACGATGAAGGAAAGGAGGAGCAAAAAGCGGTGAAGAATCCCAAGTATTATAACCTCGACATACTTTGCCGGTTCGCTGCGAAGGTGTGATTTGACAGCGGCAGTGACGATAGGTATTATAACAATAGTGACGTTTGTGGGCGGAACAATTTATTACAACAGGGTGATTGATACACCGGGAGAGAGCGAATAGGGGAAAGGTATTATGGAACATAACATATTGGTCGTAGGGGACGAAAAGGGTATAAGAGATGCGATTACAATTTATTTAAAAAGTCAGGGATACGTCAGGCTTTGTGCTTTATATAAAAGAAGATACTTTGGCAGGAATATTCTGCCGCTGGGTTAAAAAGAGCTTTGATAAATTATCCGAGATTGATTTGAGCGATAATATGGATAAGACGATTATGAAATATGTTCTTGTGAATGTTGCCGTAATCATTGTACTTGTCTGTTTGTGGGGCTTTGGTATCGTTTTGGCGATAATATACGGATTTGTCTTATTCTTTTATATTAAAGCAAAGGCGCAGAAATGCCAAAAGGATTATAATGTAATGCTTACGGCATCACATGAGCTTGCGGAGGGAAAATTTGATACTGAAATCAGCGAAGATGTGGGGATTTTTAACGGTTTAAAAGATGAATTTAAAAATATCCGCAGCGGCTTTCAGAAAGCAGTTAATGAAGAAATAAAGTCGCAGAATATGAAAACAGAGCTTATAAGCAATGTTTCCCATGATTTGAAGACTCCGCTGACGGGAATTAAGAATTATGTGGAACTGCTTCAAGATGAAAATGTTGACGAGGAAACGAGAAAGAAATATCTTAATACACTTAACAATTATACAGACCGGTTAAGCACGCTGATAGAAGATTTATTTGAGGTAAGCAAGGTCAACAGCGGAAATATCAGGCTGAATCCTATTGAACTGAATATTGTTGCATTGGTAAAGCAGGCAGAGGCGGAGACGGAGGAGCTTCTTAATGAGCGAGGACTGACGGTAATTGTCAATTCACGGGAAAATGATATAAAGCTTATGCTGGACGGCGACAAGACATACCGCATTTTTGAAAATCTGTTTACCAATATCGGCAAGTATGCACTTAGCAATACAAGAGTGTACGTGGATATCGCCGAGGAAGCGCAATATGTTGAAATTACATTTAAAAATATTTCAGAGACACAGATGAATTTTACTCCAGAGGAGATTGTGGAGAGGTTTGTCAGGGGAGATAAATCACGTCATGAAAAGGGAAGCGGTTTAGGACTTGCTATTGTTAAAAGCTTCACAGAAGTTCAGGACGGGGAATTTCACATTGAGGTTGACGGAGATTTGTTCAAGGCGGTTGTGCGGTTTCCGAAGAAATTCAGTTAGTTTGGAAGCACAGGATATGATAACCGGCATAAACTATTTATAACGTGTATATTAAATTAAGGCGGATTATGAATATAAATGTTATAATAGGAATACTTATTCCGTTTATCGGGACTTCAATGGGAGCGGCATGCGTATTTTTTCTGAAAAATGAAATTAATGATAAACTTAATGGAGTATTGTTAGGACTTGCGTCAGGGGTAATGACGGCAGCTTCAATATGGTCGCTGCTGCTCCCGTCTCTTGATATGTCGGAAAAAATGGGAAGGCTTGCATTTATTCCGGCAGCAGCAGGAATCGCTGTCGGAATGGCTTTTTTGATGATTATTGACAGGATTTCCAAAACAAATATGCTTGTATTTGCCGTGACATTACATAATATTCCGGAGGGAATGGCGGTAGGTGTGGCATTTGCAGGGTTTTTGTCGGGAGATGGAACGATTACGCTGGCAGCGGCAATGGCACTGGCAGTTGGAATTGCCATACAGAATTTTCCGGAAGGCTCGATTGTTTCACTGCCTCTTTGCAGTGAGGGGAACAGCCGCTTTAGGGCATTTTGGAGCGGTATGCTTTCGGGCGTTGTAGAGCCTGCTGCCGCCGTGATAACGATAATGTTTTCGTATGTCATGACGCCGGTTCTGCCATATGTTTTATCATTTGCAGCGGGAGCCATGATATATGTTGTAGTGGAAGAACTGATTCCCGAAGCGGCAGGGGGAGGACATTCTAATATTGGAACTGTCAGCTTTGGAATAGGATTTATTATCATGATGATGTTAGATGTGGCATTGGGATAAAATAACAGCCTCCGTTTAAACTGCAAAAAAATGGAAAAACTATAAAAAAATAACTTACGAAAATTAAAAAAATTCGTTAAAATAGTAGAAAAGCAGTGTTTAATAGGTTCTTTGGAATGGAGGTTCATATGTTTCAGATTGGTGAGTATGTAGTTCATGGAAGTAACGGAATATGCAGGGTGAATGATATTACACAGCTTGATATTCCGGGCAGCGATAAGAACAGAAAATATTATATTTTGATTCCCGTAGGCGAGAAGGGCAGCAAAATATACAGTCCGGTGGAAAGCAGCAGTAAGATTCAGACTAGAAAAGTAATCACCAAAAAAGAAGCTATACAGTTAATTCAGGAAATTCCCGAAATTGAGGCAGCATGGATTGAGAATGATAAGATCAGGGAAATGGTTTACAAGGAGGCATTAAAAAGCTGTGATTTAAGAGAGCTTGTAAAAATTATTAAAAATATGTATCTGCGCCGTGAGGAAAGGTTTTCAAAAGGAAAAAAGACGACAATATTAGACGACAGGTATTTTAAACTGGCAGAAGATAAGTTATATGGAGAATTATCTTTTGTTATGGGAGAAGAACGTGAGCAGATAGAAGAAAAAATACAGGAACGTGCAAGGCAGGTTGAGGTTCCTTGTGAACAGTAAATAATAAAACCGGCGCAGATTCATAAAAACGAATCTGCGCTTTTTTTGCAGGG
>JAGAJD010000067.1 GCA_017626275.1 Lachnospira sp. | reverse complement strand
TATGGATATTATTGTATGTATTGGTCCAAGTATCTGTGTGCATTGTTATGAGGTTAGCTCTGATGTGGCGGAGCAGTTTGCGAAAAAATATACTAAAGAGGAACAGGAGAAGATTATAAGACCATCACATAAGCCTGAAAAATACCAGCTTAATCTGCAGATGGCAAATTATTATAACATGCTTCATGCAGGTATCAGACCGGAGAACATTTATATTTCTGATATCTGTACGTGCTGTAATCCGTCTTTGTTGTTTTCTCACCGGGCTACAAAAGGAAGACGCGGCATATTATGCGGATTTTTATATATTAAGGAGTAAGATACAATGAACGATAATAAACTGGTTCAATCAATGAATATGAATAAAGAAGATTTCAGAAAGACAATGGAGACTAATGCACGTTTTCAGGAATTAATGATGATGTATCGGTGTGCAATACGTGAAATACAGACTAAGCTTGAGATTTTGAACGACGAATTTAAGACGAAAAGCCAGCGCAATCCGATAGACAGTATTCGTACAAGAATTAAAAGTCCCGCTAGTATTTTTGATAAGCTGCAGCGGAAGGGGTTTGAGATTTCCATACAGTCGATCGTTACGAATTTAAATGATGTTGCGGGAGTACGTGTTGTATGCCCGTTTATCAGTGATATATATGCTGTTGCCAATATGCTTGTATCGCAGGACGATGTTGAGGTTATGGAGGTTAAGGATTATATTAAAAATCCAAAGCCTAACGGTTACAGAAGTCTTCACTATGTTGTGATTATTCCGATATTTTTATCATCAGGTAAGGAATATATGAAAGTGGAGGTTCAGATAAGAACCATTGCGATGAATTTTTGGGCAAGTCTTGAGCATCAGATGCATTATAAGCAGTTTGATACAGATGAGATGCCGGAAATCGTTAATGAATTGACAATGTGCGCTGAGACAATTTATGATACAGATGTACATATGCAGGAAATACGTGAAGATATCAGTAAGAGTGTTTTAAGGGAATGATTTAGAGGGTATTTTGGAAGTGTGGAATAGAAGTTGGCAAGAGAACAGGTGCATTGTCAACAGATTGACAAGATAATTGCGGAAATTGAGGTGGGAGAATGAAAAAAGAAAAAAAGGAAGTGAGTATCGTTCGTTCTTCAGCAGCGGAATATCTTACATTTATTACAGCTACAGGAGAAAGTGATGTTAATGCAATTTATTGTGATGAGAATGTTTGGTTGACCCAGAAGATGATGGGTGTGTTATATAATGTCAAAACAAATACAATTAACTATCATTTAAAAAAACTTTTTTCTGATGGAGAAATAGAAGAACAGTCAGTTATTCGAAATTTTCGAATAACTGCATCTGATGGGAAACCATATAATACAAATCACTATAATCTTAGTGCGATTATTGCAGTTGGAAATAAAGTGGACTCTCCAAGAGCGGTACAATTTAGAAAATGGGCAAATCATATCATTGAGGAATTTACTATTAAAGGATTTGCAATGGATGATGAGCGATTAAAGAATTTTGGAACTATTCTTACAAAAGACTATTTTAAGGAGCAATTAGAGCGAGTTCGTGAAATTCGTCTTTCAGAGCGACGTTTTTACCAGAAGATTACAGATATATATGCAACCAGTATTGATTATGATCCAAAATCAATTACTACAAAGAAATTTTTTGCACGAGTGCAAAATCAGCTTCATTGGGCAATTCATGGAGAAACAGCCGCAGAGACTATCTATCGAAGAGCGGATAGTGAAAAAGAAAATATGGGACTTACTACATGGAAAGATGCACCAGATGGTAAAATTCAAAGATTTGACGTAGTTGTTGCAAAAAATTATCTGCCAAGATAGCAGAAGAGCATGCACTTACAGAATTTGAGAAGTATCGTATAAAACAGGACAGGATGTATCAGAGTGATTTTGATAAAGTGCTTATCGAAGATGGTAATGGCAATCAGATCGAACAAAATTCTGATATACAGGAAAATGGCGGTCATTTCTGACCGCTACAAAAAATTAAAATAATTTACACATTTATTTTATATTATCCGTTATTTTCACTTTCTTTGGCTTCCTGTTCACGCCTTGCGTATTCAGCTCTTAAGCGCTCTTCCTCGGCAGCAATCTGCTCAGGTGTCTTCTTTTTTCGTTTGGTTGTAATATAAACAAATAATGCAAGTATTGCAATAGGTACTGCAAGTGTGATGATTGTTGCAAGTATTTCCGAGAAAAATTCATTTTCAAAAATTGATTTTTTAACAGTCATATATTGTGCAGATGCAACCACATTTTTTAAAATGTCTGACATTTCATCAGTAATCTGCTGTCCGTTTGACTGGATAAAAAATGTTACGGAATTGCCCATCATAACCGTGTAATATTTTTTAACATAAATAGTGACTTCGTTGTTGGAAACGGAAGTTACATCTGTTACAAAATAAGGAATATCACCGTGTCTTTCAATATAAGATGCTGTTACTTTTTCGGTAACACTGTTGTTGGAAATATTGTCGCTCACATCTACATACTGATTGAACAGATTTTTAAGCTTGTCATCTGAGAGTGTTGAAAAATCATCAGATTCACTTCCGGCTTTTTTTCCGCTTATAATAAGCTCATAGGCTACATCTTCGGGAACAGCTTCGAGATAAACGTGGTTAATCTTCATAAGGGAACGAAACTCTTCAACGTCATCAGCTCCAATCAGGTCAAGATATGAATTGTTGGAAGTTACCGACTGCGTAAAGCAGATTAATTCGTTCGGTATATTTACCTTAAGATTAATGTCGGAGAAGCTGTAAGCAGTTGTGTCTGAATCCGCTGCCGCAAAGCAGACGCCTGTAAGTGATAAAACTGATATAATAAATGTCAGCATAAATGCTGTTGTTTTCTTATGTAGTCTGAGTAAATGTTTCAAAAATTGTACCTCCTGAATTGTTTAGTATCATGTAAACGTAACTATTCAGCCATGCCATTCATAATTTGCCGGAATATACATTATAACCAATTTTGCATGACTGATTAGTATCATATCATATAACTTTACAAAAATCAATTTAACTGATATTATATACTCTATGGCTGAATGTCATTAGTTGGTTAAAACGATAATAGTGATAAATATATGAAATGGAGATTAATAGATGAGTAAACCGATAGTAGCAGTTGTTGGAAGACCTAATGTGGGAAAATCAACACTTTTTAATGTGCTTGCAGGGCAGCAGATTTCAATAGTTAAAGATACACCGGGAGTAACACGAGACAGAATATATGCCGAAATTACATGGCTTGACAAGTCTTTTACACTGATTGATACGGGCGGTATTGAGCCGGAGAGTAATGATATTATTCTTTCACAGATGAGAGAGCAGGCACAGATTGCCATTGATACCGCAGATGTGATTATTTTTATGACGGACGTAAGGCAGGGACTTGTGGATTCAGACGCAAAGGTTGCTGATATGCTTAGACGTTCGCATAAGCCGGTAGTTCTGGTGGTAAATAAAGTAGATAATTTTGATAAATTTATGCCGGACGTATACGAGTTTTACAATCTCGGCATCGGAGAACCTATGCCTGTTTCGGCGGCCTCAAGACTTGGAATCGGCGATATGTTAGACGAAGTTATTAAGCATTTTCCTGAAGGCACTTTGGAAGATGAGGAAGATGACCGTCCGAAGATTGCCATTGTAGGAAAGCCGAATGTTGGTAAATCTTCTATTATTAATAAGCTTTTGGGTGAGAACCGTGTAATCGTATCGAATATTGCGGGAACAACAAGAGATGCAGTTGATACGCCTGTAATTCATGACGGCAGGGAATATGTTTTTATTGATACGGCAGGTCTTCGCCGCAAGAATAAGATTAAAGAGGATTTGGAACGTTACAGCATTATCCGTACAGTAGCGGCTGTCGAGCGCGCCGATATTGTTGTGCTTGTAATTGACGCTACCGAGGGTGTTACGGAGCAGGACGCAAAGATTGCCGGAATTGCGCATGAGCGCGGCAAGGGAATTATAATCGCAGTCAATAAATGGGACGCTGTTGAAAAAAATGACAAAACAATCTATGAATATACACAGAAAATTAAGGATACTTTGTCATTTATGTCCTATGCCGAGATACTTTTTATCTCTGCCCTGACCGGACAGCGTCTGAATAAGCTTTATGATTTGATTGATACAATTATAGAAAGCCAGACAATGAGAATACCTACGGGAGTTCTCAATGAAATTCTTACAGAAGCTGTTGCCATGCAGCAGCCGCCGTCAGATAAAGGCAAACGTCTCCGTATTTACTACATGACGCAGGTATCGGTAAAACCTCCTACATTTGTAATGTTTGTAAATGATAAACAGCTTACACATTTTTCATATACACGATATATAGAGAATAAAATAAGAGAGACGTTTGGTTTCAGAGGAACAGCGCTTAGATTTATTAACAGAGAACGTAAGGAGAAAGAATAATGTTAGAGAGAGTTATTTGCCTTGTAATCGGATATATATTCGGAGTTGTGTTTCAGACCGGATATTGGTACGGAAAGTTTAACAAAATTGATATCAGGGAATATGGAAGCGGTAATGCGGGTACTACTAATGTAATGCGTACGCTTGGCAAAAAAGCAGGTATAATTACCTACATGCTTGATATGTTAAAGGCAGTTTTTGCTGCGATTGTGGTGCATT
>JAGAJD010000066.1 GCA_017626275.1 Lachnospira sp. | reverse complement strand
TTTCATCTCTTGTCCGTTTTTATGTTAAAATATTTAAAAGTAAAACTATGGAGATTATTTATGAGTATTTTAAAAGAAAAAACTGTCGCAGCCTCTAAGACAGAGGTTTCGCACCTGTTATGCAACAAGGATATGAACGGTGCCGGACGGCTTTTCGGCGGTCAGCTCTTAATGTGGATTGATGAGGTTGCCGGAATTGTGGCAAAACGCCATTGCGAATGTAACGTAACAACAGCAAGCATTGATAATCTGCAGTTTAAAGAAGCATGTTATCTAAATGACGTTATTGTCTTAATAGGCTACATCACACATGTCGGACATTCTTCAATGGAAATACGGATTGACACCTATGTGGAAAAGAGTAACGGTCAGCGTTTTCCTGTAAACCGTGCTTTCTTTGTTATGGTTGCACTCGATGAAAATGACCGTCCTACCGAAGTTCCCCGCCTTATCATAAGTTCCATTGAGGAACAGGCAAAATGGGACGCTGCCGAAAAACGAATTGAGCTAAGAAAAACACGCCGGGAAGAAGGCTTTTAAATTATCTGCCAAAAGAAAAGCCACAGCTTTTCACTTGATTCCATTTACATGGATTTCCGTGAAACAACTGTGGTTTTTCTTAACTCTTTGGATTATCGAAGATAATTACTTACCCTGAGACATCTGCTCTTCCTGTCTTCTAATCATCTTCTTAACCATGTTACCGCCTACTGAACCGGCTTCTGCTGAAGTAAGATCTCCGTTGTAACCATCTTTTAAATTAACACCGATTTCTGATGCAACTTCCATCTTAAATCTGTCTAAAGCTTCCTGTGCGTCTTTCTTTGTTTTTGAATTAGAGTTTGTCATAACACTCTACCTCCATACAATCATTTTTGTTTTCAGATAAGTTATCACTTATCTTGATATTATTATGTGCACGAAGAAATTAATTATTATGACATTTTCTGTAAAAAAACAACCTCACATTACAAATCCGGCATACTACGGAAGATAGTTTTCGTAAATTTCAAAATCATCAAAAATAGTATGCCATTTATATGACGCTCCTGCTGTAAGTGCCACATAATGGCGACCTTCTTTTTGAGCATAGCTTACAAGACAATTACCTGCCTCCTGAGTATATCCTGTTTTTCCTGCTGTTATTGTAACTTCCTCAACCTCTGTTCCGTACATTCTGCTGAACATTGTGCTTGTAAGCAAAATCCCGTCAGGGTGTTTGTCAGTAGGCGATGTCGTATACTGATATGTTGACAAAACCTGCGCACACGTTTCATTTGTCATTGCATACTGCATAATCAGTGCCATTTCCACCGGCGTTGTATACTGCTCTTCATCATACAGTCCTGACGAATTAACAAAATGAGTATTCTTAAGTCCCAGCTCTTCACATTTCTTATTCATCAATTCAGCAAAAGCCTGTTCCGAGCCTGCCACGATATTCGACAATGCAACTGCCGCATCTGCGCCCGACGGAAGAATCAGTCCATACAGATAATCTTTGGCAGCGACCTCTTCATCAGGATCAAACCCGGCTCTTGATGCCTGATCCCGTACCAACGGGTCAATTTCTTCATATGAAAGTGAATATGTCTGATTCAAATCTTTTATATTTTCCACCGCTACAATCAATGTCATTACTTTTGTCATTGAAGCCGGATAAATCTTCTCATTATACGCCCTTCCTGCAATCACCTCTCCGTTCTCAACATCTAACAATGCAATATACGGACTCATAATATCTTCCGAGACAATCTCAACATAATTTTCACTGACTGAAGGATATTTCAGCTTTTCTTCCGGCTGCATAATCTGTGCCGCCGCTTCCAGCACCGTCTGCTGTCCCTGCTTCTGCTCAAAATTGCCGGAAGTCTGATTATCCTTGCCGCCCTGTATTGTATACATAATGCACGAAGTTACAATTATCGCTGCTGCCATTCCCAAAATTCCCAATTTCATACGACGCACACGCCTGGCTCTCTTACGCCGCAGAGCTGCTGCTTTCTTTCTTCTCTGTGCATCAGCTCTTTTCGCCCTCTCATATGCATCTGAATTGCTGCTTCCCATAGTGTTCCTTTCCTAAAATTATTTTTCAAGAAATTGTATAGTCTGTCCAATCTCTTCTGCCTTTTTTTCGTCAACAAGCAGGCTCACAAGCTCCAGTCCCAAATCAATGGAAACTCCCATTCCTTTTGCTGTCGTTATATTTCCGTCTGTCACAACCTTTGCATTAACAACCTCTGCTCCCGTAAGCTCCTGCTCATAACCCGGAAAGCATGTAGCTTTCTTTCCGTCCAGTATTCCAAGCATTCCCAAAAATGACGGTGCTGCACAGATTGCCGCAATTCTTTTCTGCTCATCATTATATTTTTTAACCACATCTATAAGCGGCTGACATTTTCTGTAATTCTTATGTCCTCCACCACCCGGCAGAAACAGCACATCTGCATCATCAAACTTATAATCATTCATCACATAATCTGCTGTCACAGTTATATTCTGTGCAGAAAGAATTTCTTTATTACCTGAAATTGATACTGTATCCACAATAATTCCGGCACGTCTCAATATATCAACCACAGCTAAAGCCTCAACTGTCTCAAATCCATCTGTCAAAAATGTACAAACCTTCATCACTATCTGTTCCTTTCACTAATAATTACAAAAACCGGATTCCGACTGCCTTACAAAATCTGACTGGCAATTACAAAATCCGGTTTTAGTATATCACATATTAATGCATTTATTAAATATGTTCAAAAAAATTTTACATTTTATCTTATTCCAAAGATAAGATACAGCAGATTATAATTATAGAATAATACTGCCGCTACGAGTGAAACAGTTGACATAATCTTTATAAGAATATCAAGTGACGGACCTACCGTATCC
>JAGAJD010000065.1 GCA_017626275.1 Lachnospira sp. | reverse complement strand
TGGAGAGAATTATGAAGATATATTTTGCCCCGTTGGAGGGGGTTACGGGGTATATTTACCGCAATGCATACGATAAGTTTTATGGCAAGAGAAAGATTGATAAATATTTTATCCCTTTTATTTCTCCAAATAAGACAAACGGATATACGGCAAGAGAAGTACGTGATATGAATCCTGATAATAACAGGGGGATTCCGGTTGCGGTTCAGATTATGACAAATCGTGCCGATTATTTTATAAAAACTGTCGAAATGCTTTATGAAAAGGGATATGATGAGGTTAATTTAAATCTCGGCTGTCCGTCGGGAACTGTTGTTGCAAAGCACAGAGGAGCCGGCTTTCTTGCAGTGCCGGATATGCTGGAGGAATTTTTTGAGGAAGTATTTGAAAGTCCACTGATAAGCAGCAAAACGGTAAAAGTGTCGGTTAAGACAAGACTTGGAATTGATGAGGCGCAGGAGTTTGAGCGGCTTTTGGGGATATTTAACGATTATCCGCTCTCGGAGCTGATTATTCACCCTCGTGTACAAAAAGATTACTACAAAAATTCTCCGAATATGGAGGCTTTTCGTGAAGCAGTAAATAACAGCCGCAATCCCGTCTGCTATAACGGAGACATATTTACGCTTAAAGATTATAAGAATTTTTGCAGGGAATTTCCAAATGTGGAGCGTGTTATGTTAGGCAGAGGGCTGATTGCAGACCCCGGACTTATTAATGTCATTTATGCTTTCGAGTCGGGGCAGCCTCTGCAGAGGCAGACGCAGCAGGAACAGCAGCTTTTAAAGCAGTTTCACGATACAATTTACCGAGAATATCTTGCCATAATGCCTGGCGATAAAAATGTTATCCACAAAATGAAAGAGCTTTGGTTTTATCAGAGACAGACCTTTGATAACAGTGAAAAAGCTTTTAAATTGATAAAAAAATCACAAAGAATGTGCGATTATGAAGCGGCGGTAAGTCAGCTGTTTTCACAGGCACAGCTTGCCGTGCGTGAGCATATGAGCTTTTAGGCGGTTTATTTTTTGCTGTCAAAGTCCTTTAATTCGCAGGCAACCTCTTTATTCAGCACAATAAGGCATAAAAGATTTGGCAGGCACATAAGGGCGTTGGCAATGTCTGAAAAGCTCCATACAAGAGCGAGGTTAAGTGTCGCTCCGGAATAAGCGGTCAGGCAGAAAATGATTCTGTAAGCATAGTTATATTTTTGTGTTTTAGTCAGATATTCAAATGCTTTTTCGCCAAAGTACTCCCAGCCAAGAATCGTGGAAAATGCAAACAGTGCGATGCCGATGCTGACAGAGGTACTTCCAATACTGCCAAGAGCTGTTGAAAATGCTGCCATTGTAAGGGCGGCGCCTGTATAGCCCTGACCTGTTGAGGGATTTATAACGACAAGGCTTCCTGAACAGACAATACAAAGACCTGTGATTGTGCATACAACAACAGTATCCCAGAATACGCCTGTCATGCTTATATAGCCCTGCCTTGCGGCGGAGTCCGTTGAGGCGGCAGCGGCAGAAATTGCAGCGGAACCCATTCCGGCTTCATTTGAAAAACAGCCGCGTGCAATACCACAGCGCAGGGCAGAGAAAGCGGCAGCAGTTATATTTCCGCAAAGTCCGCCGCTTATTGCTGATACGCTGAAAGCCGATTTGATAATTAAAACGATACCGGGAATCAGAAGCTCTCTGTTTGCCCATAACACAAGCACACACATAAAAATATAGGCGGCAGACATAAACGGAACGAGGTACTGCGTTACTTTGGAAATGCTTTTAATTCCGCCGACAAGAATAATAAGTGAAAGCACCGTCACGGCAATTCCCGTGATTTCTTTGGGAATATCAAAAGAGGTGAAGAGTGCTTCGGAAACGGAATTGCTCTGTGTCATATTACCGATTCCGAAAGAAGCAATAACCGTAAACAGCGCAAAAAGCCACGCTAAAATCTTTGCGGCAGATTTATTTTTAAAGGCATTTTTTATTGTATACATAGGGCCGCCGCACATTTCGCCCTGCGTGTTGATTTCCCTGTATTTTACGGCGAGAAGACATTCCGCAAGCCTGGTGGTCAGACCAAATGCAGATGAAATCAGCATCCATACGATAGCACCGGGACCGCCGGCAGTAATGGCGGTTGCAACTCCGACGATATTTCCCGTACCGATTGTTGCGGCAAGAGAGGTTGTAAGAGAAGAAAAAGGAGATATATCACCATCGCCGCTTTTACTGTTCATGGAATCTGCGCCGAAAGAGCATTTAATTGCGTAGAAAAGATTTTTCCACGCGGCAAAGCGTGTTCGTATGGTCAGAAAAATGCCCGTTCCCATAAGCAGAATAAGCATAGGCGGTCCCCAGACAAGGTTATCAAGTTTTATAAGAAATTCAAAAAGGCTGTGCATCTGATGTCCTCATACAGTCTTATTACGTTAATTATATGCGGTAATTACGTCAGGTTATGAATGACATCACAAAACAGCGGCAATTTGACAGGAGAAAAGATATTGAAGATTTTAATATATTGGTGGAAAGTATTTAACCAGGAAGATATAGTTGAAGCATTTCAGAATCTCGGACATACGGTAGGCATTTATGAGCAGCCGGAGGCTTTAAGAAAACAGAATATATCAAAAGAGCTGGAAGAAAAAATAGCGGAATACGACCTTGTATTTTCGCTCAATTATTTTTCGGAGGTATCGTCAGCCTGTCAGAAAATGGGAAAGCCTTATGCAGCATGGACGGTTGACAGCCCAATGCTTACCATGTTTAATACCTCGGTATTTAACGAGTGTAATTATATTTTCTTGTTTGATAAATTTGACTATTATCAGTTTAAGCAGATGGGAGTAAAGCATGTATACTATCTTCCACTTGCTGTCAACGCAAAACGGGTGTGTAAATTATTGGACGGCTGTGCTGAAGAGGAGTTGAGCCGTTTTGACAGTGAGATTTCGTTTGTGGGCGGTTTGTATCACAAAAATTCCTATGATGCAATAGAACCTGTTCTTCCCGAATATCTTAAGGGATATTTTGACGCATGTATGGAAGCTCAGATGGATATTTTTGGCGAAAATATATTTGACAGAATGTTGACTGTGGATATATGCGAAATGCTCTCGGAGCTGATTGATTTCCGTAAAGAGGAGGAGGCTTTTTCTGATATAAAGCTAGTGTTTACCTCGACATACCTCGGTTTTAAAATGGCGCAGAGGGAGAGGATTGACTGCTTAAACCGCCTAGCGGCAAAACATAGTGTTGATTTGTATACAGATGCGGAAGATGAAAGTCTTATCCGTGTAAATGTGCGTGGAAGTGTGAGCTATATGGAGGAAATGCCAAAGGTATTTAACCGTTCGCGTATCAATATGAACTTTACAATCAGGAATATCCGCACAGGGCTGCCGCTTAGAATATGGGACGTGCTTGGTTCAGGCGGTTTTCTTCTGACAAACTATCAGCTTGAGCTTGGCGATTTTTTTGAAAACGGCAAAGACCTTGTGTATTACGAAAGCCGTGAAGATATGTTAAGAAAGGCTGATTACTATTTAGAGCATGAGTCTGAGAGACAGGAAATTGCCTGCAGTGGAAGGGAAAAGGTTATTAAACACCATTCCTACGAGCAGCGGCTTATGAAGGTGCTTGAGATAGTAAGAGAAAATATATAAAAAAGCTCCCGTGTCATATTATCTATGGCGCAGGAGTTTTTTTGCTTATATGTATTTATTAATTTCTTACACCGCTGAATACACCGTTATATTCATTAAACAGCGTTTCTTCAAGCTTGCGAAGCATGACAGTCACATATTTATCCTTAAAATTCAGGCTGAAAAACAGATTGCCGATAGCGGAATCGATAATCTGAATTTTTATAAGAAGAGTGTCCGGCATACGGAATGCGGCGGAAGCGGCATATTTCAAATCATAGTCAGGAAATCTGCCGAAAACATTGCTGCCAAGTCCAAAACTGATTTCATGTCTTCCTGAAGCATTCTCATAGGAAAGAACTCCTTTAAGTGCCTCTTTATCGATAGAAAGCGTCATCTCCTTAAAATCACAGCAGTTATCATCAAATGTATAAGTTACATTATTAATACTGTCTATAATCGGTGAATCAGTATTTCCCGGAATAACAAAAAGGCTGCGTAAGCTACAAAACCCGGTAAATTCATCGTAAGCGGCAGGATTTGACGGAAGCGGTGCGTCCGTATCAGGCAATTTGTTGTAAATCTCCTCCCAGAATGCGTCATATATAAACTGAACGCCGCCCTGACGCCCCATAGTATCAGCCGTAGTTACCATAAAAATATCCTTGTCCGGAACATAAAGTGCAAGCTGTCCTGCCATACCGAAAAGTACATATCCGTTATTCTGTGTAAGCCATATCTGGTAGCCGTAGCCCTGCATTTCCTCCAAAGAACCCTGTTTTCCAAAAGGGTCGCTGTGCATCTGCTTTGCAGAGCGTATATAATCTGCCGGGAGAAGCTGCTTTCCGTTCCATACGCCGTCGTTTGCTACAAGATAAATCACCTTTAAAATGTCATAAGGAGTGGCGCAAAGTCCCGAACCTCCCATGCTGACGCCGTTTGGGTCTTTTAATATATAAGCGTCTTTTGAAAAGCCTATCTCGTCTAAAAATTTAACACGGAGATAGGAAAGAATATCCATACCGCTTAATTTTTCTATAAGAGCGCCGAGCGTATGAGTTGATGAAGTATCGTATGCAAAATTTGTACCCGGAACATGTGTCGGCTTTACTGTAAAGAAAGAGCCTACCCAGTCCGTCACTCCTGCTGCTTTGTATGTAGTCTTATCATGGCATGTTGTCATGGCAAGCATATCTTTTATTGTAAGCATTTCAAGGTAAGGATGCGCACCTTCAGGCGGCAGCTTTTCGGGAAAATGGTCAATGATTTTATCGTCAAGCGAGAGCTTTCCCTCCTCTGCAAGAAGCCCGATTCCGATTGAGACAAAGCTTTTTGTTATGGAAAACATGCGGTGAAGCGTGTCTCTCGTATAAGGTTTGTAGTAGGTTTCCATACATAATTTGCTATGACGCATAATTAATGCGCTGTGCATGGGAATAAGCTGCTTTTCAAGTCTTTTAAGAAAGTTTATCAAAAAACGGCTGTCGATGCCAACCTCTTCGGGAGTGGCAGACGGAAATAATTTATTCATGTCAAAAATCTCCTCTTGTTTAATATTTGTCAATAAATTTTATTATACATACAAAAAAATAGAATTGAAAGCAAAAAATAATTATTATGGGATAATTTTTTGTAATTATTAAGTTGGAAAATAATGTAAAAAGGTGTATATATTTATAGAGAAAAATAAATCTACGGGAGAAGAAAAATGACAAATTTACTTTTAAAGGCATTTGTAAAAAATTATGAAGATGTAAAGAATCCTAAGGTTCGCGAAACGTATGGCGCTTTTTCGGGAATTGTTGGAATAATCTGCAATCTGATACTCTTTGCGTTGAAATTTTTTGCAGGTGTTATTACGTGTTCCGTATCAATTTCAGCAGACGCATTTAACAACTTATCTGACGCAGGTTCTTCTGTTATCACGCTTGTCGGCTTTAAAATGGCAGGAAAGCCGGCAGATACAGACCACCCGTTTGGACACGGCAGAATTGAATATATTGCCGGGCTTGCCGTATCAGCGGTTATTATTGTAATGGCGGTAGAGCTGTTTAAGGATTCAGTTGACAAGATTATACATCCGCAGCCGATGGATTTCCGTATAATAACGGTTGTTATTCTTGTTGGTTCAATTCTTGTTAAAATGTGGATGGCATTTTTTAATACACAGCTTGGGAAACGAATTGATTCAGCGGCGATGAAAGCAACGGCGACTGACAGCCTTTCTGACTGTATTGCGACGGGAGTTGTACTTATATCACTGTTTGTTACATTTTTCACAGGCTTTAATATTGACGGTTTCGCCGGAGTAATTGTTGCGCTTTTTGTATTTATGGCAGGAATTGAAGCGGCAAAGGAAACTCTTTAT
Organism: Lachnospira sp.; assembly: GCA_017626275.1. Taxonomy (GTDB): domain Bacteria; phylum Bacillota; class Clostridia; order Lachnospirales; family Lachnospiraceae; genus Lachnospira. Next base: position 4,543 of record JAGAJD010000065.1, on the reverse strand, counting down.
CCGCTGCTTGGGCAGCCGCCTGAAAAGGAATTCGTGGAAGAAATAGAAAATCTTGTAATGGAAGATGAGCATATTATAGGAATCCATGACCTGATTGTGCATGATTATGGTCCGGGAAGAGTGTTTGCGTCTCTTCACGCAGAGGTGCCGTATTCTATGGATATGTTGGAGGCACATGATATTATCGATATTGCCGAAAAAAGAGTGGCAGATAAAATGAACTGCGGAATTTCAATACATATGGACCCTGTTGTCAATGACGATGAAGAGGTAAATGAATTAAAAAGAATGGTGCTAAAAATTGTTAAAAATATAGATAAAACGTTAAGTATCCATGATTTCAGAACAACGAAGGGTCCTTATCTTACAAATCTGATTTTTGATGTTGTTGTACCGTTTAAGTTTAAATATTCAGACGAAGAAATAAAGAAGATGATTTCACAGCAGATTTCAGAAAAGAAAGAACGCTGTTATGCTGTGATTACGGTGGAGCGGTCATATACAAAAATTGACTAAATCCAGCCGCCGTCTAACTGTATTATCTGTCCGGTAAGATATGAGCTGCCATCGCACAGTGACCTTACAAGGTTTCCGACTTCACCGGGAGTTCCAAGTCTTCCGGCAGGAATCTCATCAGTCAGGCTTGTAAGCTCATCATCTGACAGAAAATGATTCATATCGGTGTCAATAGCGCCGCATGCAATAGCATTTACCTGAATATTGCTTGGTGCAAGCTCTTTAGCCAGCGCACGCGTAAGCGCATTGACGCCGCCCTTAGAGGCACTGTAAGCAACTTCACAGCTTGCACCCGCAATTCCCCATACTGAAGAAATGTTGATGATTTTGCCGCATTTGTTATTTACCATATCGGGAATGGCAAAATGGCAGCAGTTGTATAAAGAGCCGAGATTAGTGTTAATGATACGTTCCCATTCGTCTCTTGTCATATCCTGAAACAGTCCGATTATGGAGATTCCTGCATTATTTATTAATATATCCACGTTTCCAAATTCTTTTTTCACATTGTCAAATAATTCCTCTGTTTTTTCATATCTGCTTACGTCGGCAGGAAATATTTTGCAGGAGGCGCCGCTTTTTTGTACAAGCTCTGCTGTTTCCTGCAATTTATCAATGCTGTGTATGCAGTTGACTGCGACATTATAGCCCTTGTCCGCGAAGGCAAGCGCAATGCCTCTGCCGATTCCTCTTGAAGCACCTGTTATCAATACTGTTTTGCACATAATTTAAAATCACTCCCCAATTATAGTATATATAATCATACATTGGAAATCGTAAAGATACAAGAAAAAATAAAAAAGTATTGACAAATGAGCACTTGTGCAACCTTACCAAAAAAACAGGGCTATTTTAATACGATAGAATTAATATCTGCATAATTCGACAAATTATTCAATAGTTATCCACAAATAAAAATGCCCGTTTTTTCTAAAAATTGACTTATACACTAAGTTATCCACATTATCCACAATAAAAATAGGGATAACTCCCTGTGCTTAAGTAGGAAAAAAACAGAATGAACGTTTTGTTAAAAAATAATAAATCGCTTTAATCTGCTTGTTTAAATTTCAAATTGTGTTATAATAAATACATCAAATGTAAATCGTGTAAACTGTATATGTTGAATTTGTTAAATGATATTTAAGGAGGAACTGTCGGAATTATTTCCGGGATATCATCAATATATGCAGTCAGGGATTCTTAAAACAGGGTGCCGCGATACAAATATACAATAAAGGAGTTGGACATCATGCGTTTTATTATTACAGGAAGAAATATCGATGTTACAGAAGGGTTAAAGTCAGCAGTAGAAGAAAAGCTTGGTAAGCTTGACAAATTCTTTGCTCCGGAGACAGAAGTGAACGTAACGCTTAGTGTAGAGAAAGAAAGACAGAAAATAGAGGTTACGATTCCGGTAAAGGGAAACATTATCAGAAGCGAGCAGGTAAGCAGCGATATGTACGTTTCTATCGATTTGGTAGAAGAGGTTATTGAGCGTCAGTTAAAGAAATATAAGAACAAGATTGTAGATAAGAAACAGAATATGGCAGCATTTGCACAGGAATTTGTTGAAAAGGATTATAACGATGAGGACGAGGTAAAGATTATCAGAACAAAGAGATTCGGTATCAAGCCTATGGATCCTGAAGAAGCATGCGTGCAGATGGAGCTTCTCGGACATAACTTCTATGTATTCTTTAATTCAGAGACAGAAGAGGTTAATGTAGTATATAAGAGAAAGGGCAATACCTACGGTTTAATCGAGCCTGAACTCGACTAATGATTTTTATGTATTAATTGAATAAGATTTAAATTAAAAACCCTTTGCAATGCGAGTTATTTTAAGTGTTGCAGAGGGTTTTATTTGTCATTATAAGAGTTACTGTTCACACGGTATCTTGGATACAAGTGCGCATTCGTCGAGTTTGCTCGTAAGAATGTGCACTTGTATCCAAGATGCTGTGTAACAGGGTAACCTTCACCCACATAAGCAGTCTTAGCTGCGTTAGCAGCGGGAAAGCACGCCGTATAGGCGGGCGGGAGTGCGCATGTGGGTGGAGTTACCGTGTGAACAGTAACTTATAAGACAGATTGAAAAAACGCATAATAATCACATGCTTGCCTATTTGTATAATAAGTGGTACAATTATTCAATATGGCAGAGTGTATCATTATATATCAGTGATACGGCCGTTCGGGGATAAATACCGAATCAAAAGTGTTAAGTGCCGCTTGGGCGGCGGAATGGAGATATAAAATGGGATTAGCTCAGAAGTTATTTGGAACACATAGTCAGCATGAATTAAAGCGAATCAAGCCGATTGCTGATAAAGTGGAAAGCTATCGTGATTCAATGATTGCTTTAAGCGATGACGAACTTAAGGCAAAGACAAAAGAATTTAAGGAAAGATTAAAAAAAGGTGAAACACTTGATGATATTTTACCTGAGGCATATGCAGTCGTAAGAGAAGCCGGAAGACGAGTTCTTGGAATGGAGCATTACCGAGTACAGATTATCGGTGGTATTATTCTTCATCAGGGACGTATCGCAGAGATGAGAACAGGTGAAGGTAAGACTTTAGTATGTACACTTCCGGCATACCTTAATGCACTTACGGAAGAGGGAGTACTCGTTGTCACTGTCAATGATTACCTTGCAAAACGAGATGCAGAGTGGATGGGACAGATTCACCAGTTTTTAGGTCTTACGGTTGGTATTGTACTTCATGACTTAAAGGAAGATGAAAGAAAAGCAGCGTATGCCTGTGATATCACTTATGTGACAAATAACGAACTGGGATTTGACTACTTAAGAGATAATATGGCTATCTATAAGGAGCAGCTTGTATTAAGAAATCTTAAATACTGTATCATCGATGAGGTCGATTCAGTATTGATTGATGAGGCAAGAACTCCGTTGATTATTTCGGGTCAGAGCGGAAAGTCAACGAAGCTTTATGAACTGTGTGATATCCTTGCACGCCAGTTGCAGAGAGGCGAATATAAGGGTGAAATGACTAAAATGCAGGCAATCATGCAGGAAGAGATAGAGGAGGACGGTGACTTTATCGTTAATGAAAAAGACAAGGTTGTCAATCTTACTGAACAGGGTATCCATAAGGTAGAAGAATTTTTCCATATTGATAATTATGCTGACCCTGAAAATCTTGAAATCCAGCATAATGTAACACTTGCACTCCGTGCGCATAATCTTATGTTCAGGGATAAAGACTACGTTGTAAAAGACGACGAGGTATTAATCGTTGATGAGTTTACAGGACGTATCATGCCGGGAAGAAGATATTCCGACGGTTTACATCAGGCGATTGAAGCAAAAGAGCATGTAAAGGTTAAGAGAGAAAGCAAGACGCTTGCAACTATCACATTCCAGAATTTCTTCAACAAATTTGAAAAGAAAGCCGGAATGACAGGTACAGCGCTTACAGAAGAAAAGGAATTCAGGGAAATCTACAATATGGACGTTGTAGAGGTTCCTACTAATAAGCCTGTTGCAAGAGTTGATATGGACGACGCCGTTTACAAGACTAAAAAGGGTAAATTTAATGCGGTAGTAGAATCGGTTATAGAGTCACACGAAAAGGGACAGCCGGTACTTGTCGGTACAATCACAATCGAGACATCTGAATTATTAAGCGAGATGTTAAGAAAGAAGGGAATACCTCATAACGTACTTAATGCCAAGTATCATGAGCAGGAGGCGGAGATTGTATCACAGGCAGGTAAGCATGGTGCTGTTACCATTGCTACGAACATGGCAGGTCGTGGTACTGATATTAAGCTTGACGAAGAGGCAAGAGCAGCGGGCGGCTTAAAGATTATCGGTACAGAGCGTCATGAATCAAGACGAATCGACAATCAGCTTCGTGGTCGTGCAGGACGTCAGGGAGATCCGGGTGAATCAAGATTCTATATTTCACTTGAAGATGATTTAATGAGATTATTTGGTCAGGAACGTCTTATGAATGTTTTCAACGCATTGGGAGTTGAAGAGAATGAGCAGATT
>JAGAJD010000064.1 GCA_017626275.1 Lachnospira sp. | reverse complement strand
GGTTGGTAGTCATTGGATACAAACCGGAGGAAAATGTATCAGAAAGTGATTCGGATAGTGATGTAAAAGTGGCAGATTTCTATATTTCATATATTGACATATCAGAATATTATTCTTTGATACAGGAGTAAAACAGCAAAAGATTTCATATAACTGATACCTTTGACGTATGCAGTATATGAAATCTTTTTTGTCTATGAAGCACAATATATTAACAATCTGATTGAAGCAGCCGCAGATAATGATTAGCTTCTCTTAAAATATGTTCAATTAAAAGCGGGTAGTTGAAGGTGAAAAGTCGGCAGGAATTTACTTCTCTTAAGAGCTGTTCTTTAAATGAAATAAGCCCTTTTACAAGACGCAGTGCGGTTTGGTTAAGACGTCGTACCCTGCGAAGCGTTTCACGCGAAAAGTAAAGCTCACAGCCGGAACGCAGCATATGCTCCCGTGCGGTAATACGAAAATCAATAGGAATACCGCTTAGGAAGCTTGTGCGTCGTTCGGCATTGGCAGTGTACATTGTTACAACCTCACCTGACTGCAGAACGCTTTCGGATACACGGCTATTGGCAAGAAAGACAGTTTCGCGAAGCAGTGCCTCAAACTGTTTTCTGAACCAGTCAGCCCTGCGGATATGGTCGGCATTTTTCGCAGGAAAGCATGCCATTAAAAATTAAATTATTCATATTATTTTATGCAGAAATATAGTATTTTGATACCACATTAATCAGATAATACGGAGCGCAAAGACTTCATAAGAAGCTTTGGATTAATAGGTTTAATCAGGTGGTCATTCATTCCCATGCGCTTGCTCTTTTCGATATCTTCGGAAAATGCATTGGCAGACAGCGCAATAATAGGAACTGTTTTGCTGTCGCTGCGGTCAAGGCTGCGTATAGTACGTGCGGCTTCATAGCCGTTCATTTCAGGCATCATGATATCCATAAGAATGGCATCATAATATCCGTTTTCGGAAGCTGAAAACATATCGGCGGCGATTTTTCCGTTGGCAGCGCAGGAAACCTCAAGTCCGAATTTTTTAAGAATAGCATGGACAATTTCTGTGTTTAATGCATTATCTTCTGCGAGAAGTATTCGTTTTCCTGTGAGGTCTATACTGTCAGATATAATCTGTGCGGCTGCCGTTTCAAGCTTTGCACGTTTAAATTCTAAATGCACTTTTATAGAAGTACCGTTTCCCGGGGAACTCTGAACAGAGATTGTTCCGCCCATTAAACTCACTAAGCTGTGTACAATCGCAAGACCAAGTCCTGTTCCCTGTGGATTAATTGTTGAGTTGGAATTTTCCTGAACAAAGGGTTCGAACATATGCTCTTGAAATTCTTTGCTCATGCCGACACCGTTATCTATAACATAATTATCACTTGAAAATGAATTTTCTGTTATATGAATATTTTCAATGCGAAATTCAACCCTGCCGTTTTCAGGAGTAAATTTGACGGCATTGGAAAGCAGATTAAAATAAATCTGGCGAAGTCTTACTTTATCGGTAAGAATCGTACAGCCTGTCGTTTTTTTGCGGTATACAAACTGAATATTTTTCTTTTGGCATAAAGGTTCAATCATAGTTGTAATATCGTCAATAAATTCCTCATAAGGATATGGCTCTTCTGATAAAAATAACTTATTGCTTTCAATTTTAGACATATCTAAAACATCATTTACCAAACCGAGAAGATAATGGCTTGCTGAATTTATCTTGCGAAGATAATCTTCCAGTTTATCCGGATTATCTTTGCTTTCCAGTGCAAGCGAGGACATTCCGATAATAACATTCATCGGTGTCCTTAAATCATGGCTCATCTTAGATAAGAAATCGCTTTTTGCCGCATTTTCACGTTTATTTTTTTCAAGCAGAATCTGTTCCGAAATATCGGTAAAGTTAATATAAACTATTTTGGTGGAATTATTTTTAATAAAAATCTGTCCCTGCGCATGGATATAAAAATCTTCTTTTTTAAGTGATTTAGGAAGTCTGTAAATTATGTTAAATACACCGGTGTCATAGATGGCGTTATTTATTGCTTTAATGCATGTATGATAGTCGTCCTCATGTATAAATTTGCGGATTCCCGACTGGGTAAGCTCCATCATAATATTCTTATCCAGACCATAGATTTTGGAAATACCGGAATTTATAATGGTTGGAATAAGTTGTTTGTTTTCGAGGCGGAAAATTCCGAAGCCGCCGGGAATATTTTCTATAATCTCATGAAGCTGCTCATTTTCATATGAAAGACGTTTTTCGTCAAGATATGAATTAAGCTTAAGTGTGGTTATTTTATAATTTAGTACAATACCGATTAATGAAAATATAAAGCCGTTAATAGTATCGGCAGTGGCAACAAAATCTGTTTTATGTGTCCATTCGAGTACGAAAAAGAGAACGTAGGATACTGATAAAATAACAAGGTAAATATCAAGTCTTACAATGGCGACAATGCCGCATATTGTAAAAACGATAAGAGCCGTTACACCATTTTCGGTAGGAATGGCAACACATGTGGCAATATAAATACATATAAAGTAAGTTGCAATCAATGTAAGATATGTAAGAATATTAATAGTATTTGAACCTTTTCTGATACGGGCAGTCAGCCATATTGTACCGTAAAAAAATATGATAAATGTATAAATAGGTACAACGGCAGGACTTGGTTTCACAAAGACTGCCAAAAAGAGCAGAATAATGCCGACAATTGCAGTAATACGACCAAATGAAATCAGTGCCTGTCTGTTATCATCAATAATATTATCACGGCATGAATTGTATTCTTCTTTTGTCAGACCATAGTAAATAAAATTTTTCATGAGGAAATGCCACCCTCCAATCAACAGATATAATAATTACTTAAAGTATATCATTGTGTGATATAAAATGCAAAAAAAATACGCTTTTTATGTTATAATGAGGTAACCGTTCAATAATTTTAAATTTTAACAGCAAATGAGAGGAATTATGAAAATATTTGAAACACATGCACATTATGATGATGAGTCATTTGATGATGAAAGGGAAGAACTTTTTGAAATTATGTTCGCAAAAGATATTGATTATATTATAAATGTTGGGGCAAGCTTTAGAGGCTGTGAGGCTTCGGTTGAGCTTGCTGATACTCATGAAAAAATTCTGGCAGCAGTGGGAATACACCCGGAGGACATAGAAAGTCTTGATGAAAAGAAGATGATGTGGCTTAAAAATACGGCGGCGGATAATCCTAAAATAGTGGCGATAGGTGAGATAGGTTTGGATTATCATTACCCCGAACCGGAAAAAGAGATACAGAAATACTGGTTTCGTGAGC